>JAUYFZ010000113.1 GCA_030689585.1 Rhodocyclaceae bacterium
AACATGCCCCATTGACCTCCATCCCCACCCCAACCCTCCCCTTGAAGGGGAGGGAGAGATGCTCCTCCCCCTTGAAGGGGAGGGAGAGTTGCTCCTCCCCCTTCAAGGGGGAGGCTGGGAGGGGGATGGGGAATATGTTTCACGTTAAGGTTCGAAGGGGCGTTAACTGATGCGTCGCTGGCTCTTACCCGAAGCAATTGAAGATGTGCTCCCAGGACAGGCGTGGCCGCTTGAAATGCTGCGTCGTCAGATTCTGGATGAATTTGTCCGGCAGGGTTACGAATTTGTCATGCCGCCGATGCTCGAATACGTCGAATCCTTGCTAACGGGTAGTGGGCGCGACATGGATTTGCGCACCTTCAAAGTGGTCGATCAATTGTCGGGCCGTATGTTGGGACTCCGTGCCGACATCACGCCCCAAGCCGCTCGCATCGACGCTCATCTGCTCAATAGAGAAGGTGAAACGCGTTTGTGTTATTGCGGCAGCGTGCTTCATGCGGTTCCGTCGGGACTGATGGCTTCACGTGAACCTTTGCAAATTGGTGCGGAATTGTATGGCAATGCCGGGCCAGAGGCCGATGGCGAGATTCTTCGTCTATTGGTGGACACCCTGAAAATTGCGGCATTACCCGCCCGTCGTATTGATCTGGGACACATGGGTCTTTTTCGAGCGTTGATGACATTGGCGGCCTTGGAGGTCGAAGCGGAGCAGGCTGTATTTGTCGCTTTGCAAACTAAGGACATGCCGACGCTGCATACGCTGTTGGTCGGGGTGACGGAACCCGCACGGTCGGCATTGTTGTCGTTGCCGATGCTCTACGGTGGACCGGAAGTATTGAATGAGGCGGCGCAACGGCTTCCGGCCAGCGCGGAGATTACGGCGGCACTCGATACCTTGACGCGTCTGGCCGCTGATCTAACGATCCCTGTCGGATTCGATCTGGCTGATCTGCGGGGCTATCACTATCACAGTGGTGTTATTTTTGCCGCTTATTGCGAGGGTGCATCGGGAGCTATCGCGTTAGGGGGACGGTACGACAAGGTGGGGCAATCCTTCGGTCGGGATCGACCTGCGACGGGTTTTTCAATGGATTTGCGGGAAATTTTAAAATTAAGGATGAAACATGGCTAAGAACGTGGTGGTTATCGGTACTCAATGGGGCGATGAAGGCAAGGGTAAGGTGGTTGACTGGCTGACGGATCACGCACAGGGAGTGGTACGGTTCCAAGGCGGTCACAATGCGGGTCATACACTGGTCATCGGTGGACGGAAAACGGTGCTGCATCTGGTCCCTTCCGGCATCCTGCGGGAAGGAGTGACTTGCTACATCGGCAATGGCGTAGTGCTCTCGCCCGATGCGTTGATTCACGAGATGGAGGAGTTGAAAAGCGCGGGGATCGATGCCGAAGCGCGATTGAAAATTTCCGAAGCCTGTCCGCTGATTCTTCCCTATCATCAGGCTCTCGATGTGGCGCGTGAAGTGGCCAAGGGTGCCAACAAGATCGGTACGACGGGGCGCGGCATCGGTCCGTGCTACGAGGATAAGGTGGCGCGACGTGGCTTGCGACTGCAAGACCTGATGCGTCCCAAGCGTTTTGCCGAAAAACTGGCTGAAATTCTTGATTATCACAACTTCGTTCTCAAGAATTATCTCGGTGCTGAACCCGTGGATTTCCAAAAAGTATTAGACGGTGCTCTGGCGGTAGGCCCCCGTTTGATCCGCATGGTTGCCGATGTGCCCCGTGCGCTCTACGATGCTCATAACGCCGGAGCCAACCTATTGTTTGAAGGAGCGCAAGGCACGCTATTGGATATAGATCACGGCACGTTCCCTTACGTCACGTCATCGAACTGTGTGGCCGGCGCAGCGGCCGCAGGTGCGGGAGTCGGCCCTGGCATGTTGCATTACGTTCTGGGCATCACCAAAGCCTATACCACGCGGGTCGGAGGCGGTCCTTTCCCGACGGAACTCTACGACGCGGTCGACAAGCTCGATCCGGCAGGCAAGCACATGGCCACCAAGGGCCATGAATTCGGGGCGACAACAGGCCGTGCACGGCGTTGTGGTTGGTTCGATGCGGCTGCACTCAAACGGTCCATACAAATCAACGGAGTTTCTGGGTTGTGTGTGACCAAGCTTGATGTGTTGGATGGTCTGGAAGAAATGAAGATTTGTACAGGGTATAAACTTGATGGCGGTTTTTCCGACATTTTGCCCGTGGGCGCGGATGATCTGGAACGTTGTGAGCCGGTTTACGAGTCAATGTCCGGCTGGACGGACAGCACGGTCGGCGTGAAAACCTTCGAGGGACTTCCGAAGCTGGCTCAAGCCTATATCCGGCGCATGGAGGAACTGTGTGGTGTGCCGGTGGACATGATTTCGACGGGGCCGGATCGTGAGGAAACGATTGTAGTGAGACATCCGTTCAAGTGACGATATGGAACTCTTCTATGCACTCGGATTTCACTGGAACAGGTCAACCGTGCCTGGCGTGGTGCCGACTCACTCCATTGAGCGGGTGGCCTTCCGTTTTCATCGCATGCTGCCTGAGTTCGTTTGGGATGCATCCGTGCTTGAAGGCAACCCATTCACTTTTCCTGAAGTCAAAACTCTGCTGGATGGCGTGACCATCGGCGGACGGAAAATCTCTGACCAAGAACAAGTCCTCAACCTGGCTGAAAGCTCTAAGCACCTTTTGGCGCTGGTGAAGGCTGGCAAGTTCTCCATGGACAAAGTGACGTTCACTGAGCTACATGGTCTTGTCGCCCGTAATGAAGCGCTGGAGTGGGGTCACTTCCGGGGTGAGGGAAAAGAAACAAACTACACGCCGGATGTTGGACTGGGTGAACATGACCGATATACGCCACTGGCAACCTTGGCCGGTGCCACGGAGTTGAACCGCGTCTTTACCAGTGGCCTGGAAGTGCTTCAAAGCGAGGTGCAGCAACCCTTTGAGAAAGCCGCCGCCTTCTTCCTGTTCGGTGCCTTGCAACAATTCTTCTTCGATGGCAACAAGCGCACATCCCGTTTCATGATGAATGGCATTCTAATGTCAGCGGGTATTGACGCAATCAGCGTCCCCGCAGCCAAGGCACAGGAGTTCAATGAAAACATGGTCCGGTTTTACTTGGAGAAGGATGCTACTGAAATGATGGCGTTCTTGGTCGATTGCCACCCGGATGCTGAACAGATTCATGGTCGGCCAAGTGTATGAAGCTTGTTGATACGGCCTCGTGCCCAAAGTAGATGCCAACTGGCTTTTTGGGTGTTTTGTGAAGCTTTATGTTACTCAACCGTATACGTTTTTGGTGCCCAGGAAGGGACTCGAACCCCCACGGAGTTACCCGCTAGTACCTGAAACTAGTGCGTCTACCAATTCCGCCACCTGGGCACAACGAGGTGCGGATTCTAAAGGAAACTTTCAAATTGTCAAAGTCAAAACTTTCTAAAATACGTCGAGCTGATCCGATGTTCGAGCGCGAAGTAGCCAATTACGAACATCCGCTGCCCAGTCGTGAGTACATTCTGCAAATATTGGCAGGGCAGGGCGTGCCTGTTTCCTTTGAATATTTGGCTGAATTGCTGGACGTGTGCCCCCATGAACGAGAGGATTTCTCCCGCCGTTTGGGCGCAATGGCGCGTGACGGTCAGCTTCTGCAAAATCGTCGCGGCGACTGGTTGATCCCGGACAAGGCCGATTTGATCCGGGGGCGCATCGAAGGGCATCGGGATGGTTACGGGTTTCTGATTCCTGAAAAGGGGGACGGTGCGGACCTTTTTCTCTCAGAAAAAGAAATGACCAAGGTGTTGCACGGCGATCGGGCGATTGCCCGCGTGGTGGGGGTTGATCGCAAGGGGCGGCCTGAAGGCAAAATTGTTGAGGTCACTGAACGTGTCAACACCCGTGTGGTAGGTCGTGTGCGGCAAGAGCATGGGGTATGGACGGTTATTGCCGAGAACCGTCGCTTGAGTCAGGATATTTTGGTCGCCCCTCCCGATAAAAAAGGATTGAAACCCAAGGCGGGCCAAGTGGTGATGGTCGAGATTATTGAACAGCCCAGCAAACAATCTCAGCCTATTGGACGCATTGTCGAGATTCTTGGCAACTATGCCGATCCGGGTATGGAAATAGAGATTGCCTTGCGCAAGCACGATCTGCCTTTTGAATGGAATCGTGCGGCACTGGCGGAAGCCAAGGCATTGCCGGATGCGGTGAGGAAATCCGACTGGAAAGGGCGTGAGGATTTAACCGCCTTGCCGCTCGTCACCATTGACGGTGAGACGGCAAAAGATTTTGATGATGCGGTGTTCTGCGAGCGTATAGGGACAGGCAAGGAGAATAAGGGGGAGAAGCGGGGGTATCGTTTGGTCGTCGCGATCGCCGATGTTTCCCATTACGTGCAGTCCGGGGGGGCCTTGGATGCGGAAGCATTGGCGCGTGGTAATTCGGTTTATTTCCCGCGCCGGGTGATTCCCATGTTGCCGGAGAAAATTTCCAACGGGCTATGCTCACTGAATCCGCAAGTCGAACGTCTGTGCATGGTATGTGACATGCGTATTTCGAGTATCGGCACCATTGAGCAGTATCGTTTTTATCCGGCGGTGATGTTTTCTCATGCACGACTGACGTATACCGAAGTAGCCGAAGCACTGTACGACAAGAATGCCAAGGCGCAGAAGAAGCTAGGGGCGCTGCTCCCTCCTCTCAAAAATCTTGATGCGCTTTTTCGTGTGCTGGTCAAGGCGCGCCAGAAGCGGGGGGCCATTGATTTTGAAACAGTGGAAACCCGCATGATCTTTGACGATCACGGCAAGATCGACAGGATCGAACCTACCGAACGCAACGATGCCATGCGCGTGATTGAAGAGTGTATGTTGGCGGCCAACGTTTGTGCTTCAGAGTTTCTCAAAGACCGGAAGCAGGAGGCACTCTACCGCGTCCACGAAGGTCCTACGGCAGAACGGTTAACCAAATTGCGCGATTTCTTGGGTACTTTTGGTTTTCAGTTGGGCGGAGGAGATGATCCCCACGCGAAGGATTATGCAGAATTGCTGAAAAAAATCGGCGACCGACCTGACAAGCAACTATTGCAAACGGTGATGTTGCGCTCACTGCGTCAGGCCATCTACAGCCCCGATAACGTGGGGCACTTTGGGTTGGCCTATGAGAGTTATACGCATTTCACCTCGCCTATCCGTCGTTACCCGGATCTTTTGATTCATCGTGCCATCAAAGCGGCGTTACAAAAGAAAACGTATACACCCAGCCCTTCCCATGACTGGAGCAGTATCGGCTTGGCCTGTTCTGCCACGGAGCGACGTGCCGATGAAGCCACCCGCGATGTCGAGGCCTGGTTGAAGTGTTACTACATGCAAGACCGCGTTGGCGAAGTGTTTGAAGGCAGTATCTCGGCGGTAGTTCCCTTTGGTATCTTCGTGGCTCTCGATGATGTCTTCGTCGAAGGACTGGTGCATGTCTCGGAATTAGGCCGCGATTACTTCCATTTTGATGAAAAGGCTCATGCCATGGTGGGGGAGCGCACGGGAAAACGCTTCCGTCTTTCCGAGCGAGTGCGCGTACAACTGGTGCGAGTGGACATGGAGCAGAACAAGATCGATTTCCGATTGGCTTAAAAGGGGCATGGGTGCAGGTGATATGATGAACCATGAAAAGAAATAGACTTCCTATCGGTATTCAAACCTTCTCAATCATTCGTGAAGAGGGTTATTACTATGTCGATAAAACGGCCATCGCCCTTCAACTGATTGAAAAGGGGACGCACTACTTTCTTTCCCGTCCGCGTCGCTTCGGTAAAAGTCTGTTTCTTGACACCTTAAAAGAATTGTTTGAAGGCAATGCACTATTATTTAAGGGGCTGGTTGCTGAAACGCGCTGGAACTGGGAAATAAAATATCCGGTCATAAAAATCAGTTTTGGAGGCGGCGTGTTGAAGAGCCGTGCGGAACTGGATGAACGAGTTCATGAAATTCTGCGTGATAACGAAAAGCGTCTGAAGATTGTTTGCGAGTACAAAACGCATCCAGGCTGCTTGAGTGAACTGATCGAACGGACGCACGAAGCCACGGGGCAGCGGGTGGTTGTTTTGGTGGACGAATACGATAAACCGATTCTAGACAATATTACCGACCGTGAAACAGCGCGAGCGATGCGAGATGGTTTGCGAAATTTATATTCGGTGATTAAGGATAGCGATGCCCATGTAAAGTTTGTTTTTCTGACAGGCGTGTCTAAATTTAGCAAAGTGAACTTGTTTTCTGGGCTAAATAACCTTGAAGACATTACCATTTCACCGACATATTCCGCCATTTGCGGCTATACAGAAGCGGATGTCGACACCGTTTTTGCGCCGGAACTAGAAGGATTGAATCGTGAGGAAATACGCCATTGGTACAACGGTTACAACTGGACAGGCGAAGCGGTCTACAACCCTTTTGATTTACTCCTTTTATTCAGAAATCGAGCATTCCAACCTTACTGGTTTGAAACCGGCACGCCAACTTTTTTGGTTGATCTGTTAGCGGAAAACAAATTTTTCACTCCCGACCTTGAGCGTTTGCAGAGTAGCGAAACACTGCTATCGACTTTCGATGTGGATCGGATTGCCCCTGAAGCACTGTTGTTTCAGACCGGATATCTGACTATTCATGCCGTAAACCAGCCCTTGCTTGGTAAATGGGTTTACACCTTGGGTTACCCCAACCATGAAGTGGAATCCAGTTTGAATAATGCATTGCTATCAGCCTACGGTGCAAATGAGCGCGCCTTATTTGATGCACAGTTGCGGTTAATTGATATTCTGATCGCTAATGATCACCTCGCCTTCAAAGAACTATTTCAGGCTTTTTTCGCCAGTATTCCACACGACTGGCACAGAAAGAACCCCATTGCTGAGTACGAGGGTTACTACGCCAGCATCTTTTACAGTTACTTTGCTGCGTTAGGACTTGACATTACGGTAGAGGACACCACCAACAAAGGACGCATCGATATGAGTGTGCGATTCCGAAATCGCATTTATCTTTTTGAATTCAAAGTGGTGGAATTAACCCCGGAAGGTCGCGCACTGGCGCAACTCAAGGCGAAGGACTATGCGGCCAAATACCGTGCAGACGGTCAACCCATTATCCTAATTGGCGTGGAATTCAGTAAGGAGACACGCAATATTGTCGGGTTCGAGGTGGAGGTTGAACCCATTCCATTACCCATAAGTCGAAGGCAGAAGCTCCTCCCCCTTCAAGGGGGAGGCTGGGAGGGGGATGGGGAAAGTGTGATTCAAGTAAATTCAATCAGTTACAAATGTCGTGCAACTCTTACCCCATCCCCACCCTAA
>JAUYFZ010000114.1 GCA_030689585.1 Rhodocyclaceae bacterium
GCATCACCTTCATTATCGTGTCGTAACGCGGTTTCGCACCCGCCGCCAATGCCTTGTACAAACTCGTGCGTCCCAAGCCGGTATCTTTCGCCAATTGCGTCATGCCCCGGGCACGGGCAACATCCTTAATTGCAATCAAAAACATTTCAGGATCATCATCTTCCAGCACGGCAGAAAGATAGGCTGCAATGGTTTCTTCGTTATCAAGATAATCAGCAGCATCGAACCGTGTAAATTTGATCATAGCTCACTCCTTTTTCAAAATATGCGCCATCTCTTTGGCGCGTTGAATGTCACGCTTTTGAGTCGATTTATCACCACCCAGCAGCAGCAGATAGACGACTTCCCCGCGTCGGGTGAAATAGACACGATAACCGGGACCAAAATGAATTCGCATCTCGGAAACGCCCCCACCCACGGATTCGCAATCACCGAATCGCCCCGCTTCTGCTGCACGAATACGTTTGACAATAATGGCGCGTTCCAGACGATCCTTAAGACCCTGCAGCCAAGATTTGAACTCATCCGAGTGAACAAACATATTCATGCCGCGCATCGTATGCCTTCGGATACACCAATGCAACCTTTTTATACGGGAACCTGTGCGTGATTCCCATCCCCACTGAAACACTCGTTGGCCTGCCGATGGCGTTGGCACTGGGATTAGCCTATGGCATGGGACCCTGCCTCATCAGTTGTCTGCCTTATCTGGGGCCGGTGTTTCTGGCGCGTGATTTCACTTTGCGTCAATCTTGGCGTGTCGTGTTGCCGCTCTCCCTTGGTCGGCTTGCGGGATATAGCACTTTTGGGCTTGCAGCCGGTTTTGCCGGACACATGGTTAAGGATGGAATCGCCGCACCCACTGTCAGGCTCGTGGTGGGGGCGGCGGCGTTGATGATGGGGTTGGCTTTGCTATGGCGGCAACCCGCGTGCGCTTGCAGCTTCTCCCGATCCCGCTCAGAGCCTCGCACACTGCTACCCGGTGGGTTGTTTCTGATGGGGTTGGGCATGGCACTGACTCCCTGTGCACCCTTGGGTGTGGTGCTTTTCTCCGCCGCGACCAGCGGTAGTGCTATGCAGGGAGGGGCATTGGGATTGTTTTTTGGGCTAGGGGCGATTGTCGTGCCCAGTCTTGTTTATGGCATCGGGGCGGCTTATTTCGGCCGTCGCTTACGTGAAGAATTAAAAAATTGGCGGCCTGCAATGGAACGCATCGCAGCCGGATTACTCATCCTTGTTGGACTATCGAACTTACTCAAATGAAAACTCACTCCCTATCGCTTGCCCTGTTGATTGCCGTTGCATCAGCACCGACTTTTGCCGCAGATGAGAAAACGCTCAAAGAAGTGACGGTAACTTCTGCCGGAGTCAATGACATTGACGAACGCAAACAATCAGCTACGCAGAAGATCATCGTCACCCGCGAAGAAATCGAAAAAATGGGCGCACTCACCATCAACGATGTGTTGGGCAAACTGCCCGGTGTCGACGTGGGTACGCCTACTTCTGATGGCACGATGTCAACGCGCTCACGCGGCATGATGCGCGATTCAGTGCAGATCGTTGTCGATGGAGAACGTATTCCGCCGGGTCATAACCGCATGATTCAGGGCACCGTCGGTCGCTTGCCTTCTGGGGAACTGCGACAAATTGAAATCGTGCGCGGATCGTCCGCTGAATTTGGCGGCAGTGCGCCTGTTACCGTGCATCTCATCCTAGACAAACCCATGTCACGCGAATCCACCGATGTCAAAATTGCTGCGGGCGCACGAGGCAACCAGCCAACGCTTCAAGCCAACTATACGAAAAACGGAGGAGACAAGCGTTTTGCATGGTCATTGCCCATCACCATCAATCACAACGAATCACCTTCTGATCGACAGATAGGGCGCACCGATAGCACCGGCATTCGGCAGAATGACCATACACAGAGCAATCATGCATCAGACAGTTTTTCGATTGCACCACGATGGACATGGAAGTCGGGCGGTGACAATTTAACGCTGAATCCATTGGTGTTTCGCTCGCAGGGTAAAGGAAAGAGTGATTTTGAACGTGTCGATCTGGGAATTCCCGGCAACAGTTATACGCGCAAGGATGAAGACCTTCTTCAGCGAAGCTATGACCGTTTGCGTGCAACCGGTGAAATAGTGCGCCAAGGGGTCAAATACACCAGTCGGTTGATGGCCGCAAATAGCGAACAGAAGAGCCGTGCCAAGCGCGTTAACCAAACAACACTGGCGGTGTCAGAGGACGAAACGCAGCGCGAGGCATTCGATACCAATGCTGCTTTTCGTCTCGACTGGAGTGCCGGATCGCATGTGCTGGCCGCCAATCTTGAACATACCGGCCACAAAAGCGATGAACGTTTGGTGAGCACGGGGTACGCCACCGAAACCCATGAATCCTGGGATCGGCAGTGGACCGCCTGGTTGCAAGACGAATGGGCGCTGAACAAAACAACCACACTCACCGGCGGGCTTCGGGGCGAATTTTTTCAATATGCGGTGGATGGAGCGCGGCAGAAACATCAACGATGGCTGCCTTCCGTGGCGATTCGCTGGGAACCTGTGCAGCAATGGGTGTTGCGTAGCTCTTTGGGTGCGGGCATCAAACCTCCTCGACTCGATGAACTCACGAATCAACCCGTTCGCAGCGTCAATGCCAACACGCCGCTGGAACCCGATCAACGAGGCAATCCAAACTTGCGTCCAGAACGCAGCGTCAATTTCGAGGCCGTTATCGAACGCTACTTGCCCAATGATGCCGGTGTCTTTGGCATCAATGCCTTTGTGCGGCGCACGGAAGATTTCACCGAACGTCGGGTACAACTAGAAGGTGGACGTTATGTGGATCGCCCCTATAACGAAGGAACAGCTCGCCACTGGGGGGTTGAACTCGATGGTAAATTGCGCACAGATACCTTGGGGTGGCGTGGGGCTACTTTGCGTGCGCATCTGACTTTGCCTCGCAGTCAGGTTCAAGATGAACGTTTGGGATTGCGTCGACCTGCCCGTGAAACGCCTCGCTACATTCTTTCCGCCGGTTTTGATCAGACGATGGCAACGATGAGCTTTGGGGCATCGATGTCGCACAGCGGACGTGTTCGCACTGACACATCAGGAGAACAGGCCTTTGAAACAAAAGCAAAAACCGTAGTTAACGCCTACGCCTTGCAAAAGCTGGATGCCACTTGGAATTTACGTCTATCGGGCGACAATCTGTTTCGCGCAAAAACCAGTCGTCAGCAAGATGCTTTCGCGCCGGGGAGTTCTTGGTCACTCACATCCACGGATCAGGGCGTGCGCACGATGCTACTTTCTCTCGAAGGCAAATGGTAACCGTTTCGATGCCTCATGGTGACTGAACCGGAGCAGTGATATTAAGGCTCTATGCGGTTTGTAGTGGGTACTCGAAGCGGTTGTTGCGGCCTCCCTCCCCTTCAAGGGGAGGGCAGTACCAATCTCCCTCCCCTTCAAG
>JAUYFZ010000126.1 GCA_030689585.1 Rhodocyclaceae bacterium
CGGTGTCAATCTCCCTCCCCTTCAAGGGGAGGGCTGGGGTGGGGATGGGGTTTTACGCGGAATTCTTCCCCCCATCCCCCTCCCCGCCTCCCCCTTGAAGGGGGAGGAGAGCTGTGTTCCGACCGGACCTGAGTAGTTACGAATGAGGGGCATTATAGACACGGGGTTGCGGTAGCATTGACCGCATGGATATATTTTTGCAGCAGATCATCAACGGAATGACACTCGGCAGCGTCTACGCGCTGGTAGCACTGGGCTACACGATGGTCTATGGCATTCTGGGGCTCATCAATTTTGCGCACGGCGAACTGGTGATGGTCGGCGCACTCGTGGCCCTGACCGTCATCCATGCACTTTCCGGGTCAGGACTGCCCGGCCCTTTGATTGTGCTGTTGGGATTCCTGGTGGCTGCGTTGGTGTGCGCCCTCCTGGGGGCACTCATCGAGCGTATTGCCTACCGCCCCTTGCGTAACGCCCCCCGATTAGCCCCTCTCATCACGGCGATTGGGGTTTCAATCGTGCTACAACAACTGGCGATGCTGATCTGGGGACGGGGTTACCATCCCGTGCCGCCCCTGTTGCCCAATGGATCCTTCGAGATTTTCGGTGCCCGGATTGCCGAGGTACAGATCATCATTTTGATCGTAACCGCGCTCACCCTGTTCGGATTGATGCGGTTGGTCAATCACACGCGACTAGGGCAGGCCATGCGAGCAACGGCGGAAAACCCCTCGGTGGCCGCCTTGATGGGCATCGATGCCAATCGCATCATTCTGGTCACCTTTGTAATCGGCTCCATGCTGGCCGCCTTGGCGGGGGTGCTGGTCTCTGCCAACTACGGCATCGCCCACTACAGCATGGGCTTCATGCTGGGCCTCAAAGCCTTTACGGCGGCGGTACTGGGAGGTATCGGTAATCTGGCCGGCGCAATGGTGGGCGGTCTTCTGCTCGGCGTGATTGAAGCCTTGGGCGCGGGTTATATCGGCGATTTGACGGGTGGCGTACTCGGTTCCCACTATCAGGACATATTCGCCTTCTTCGTCCTCATTGCCGTACTGGTTTTCCGCCCCTCCGGGTTGATGGGTGAGCGCGTGACGGAGCGGGCGTAACGGGCAGCAAGAAATTAGCAACCGCCGCGACTACCTCGGCCCCGACGACGATCAAGCCACCAGGCGAGTAGGGGCATCATGGCAAAAGAACCCGGCAAAATAAGGATGACCAGATAGGGCGAAAGGTGCGCTAACGCACGCATCTGATCATGCAGTAGCGCACGATCATCACGCGTCCAGCGAACGCCGTTACGTCGTTTCATCACAGCCCACGGACTTTGGACGCTTCGGCCAGCAGAACACCTCGCTCGCGCTGTCCGGCTTCGAGCATCGCCCCAATCAAGGGAAAGTGCGGCCGGGATCGACTCCGCGTTCGTGTCATGGCGTTATTTTCCGCCACAGTGCCCACAGGGACCATCCGCGCCGCGCCCAGCGAAGGGCTCGTTTCGGTTGAATCACCAGCAACGCTACCCCCCCGACGACAGGAAGAAACGGGTGTTGTCCTATCCATCGAAACCCTTCGCGTAAACTATCCGCAAGGCGGATCACCGGTGCAAGTGTCGCGGCATGATGGGCAAAATCATTTCGCAAAGCTGCACTTTGCCACTGCAACCGCTGTTTTCTGAGCGCCAGTTCAACGCAATGCGGATTCATCACGGTCCAACTCGGCCAGACTAGCGGCAAACAACGATGATTTTGTGACGATCAACCGTCGCACCATCACGCCGCCGATGAATCCGGCGGTCAGAAAAAGTGTGGCGAATGTTCCCAGCACCCAAAGACGGTGACTTTCCCAAAAGAGCACCGTCAAAAAAATGGCCAGGAATACGACCCCCACCCCGCCCAACAACACGGTGAGCGCGCCATAAAACAACAGGTGGGTTAACCGCAACTTCTCCTCTTCCCACTCGACCACCAGCAACTCGCCGCGTGTTTTCAGAAGAGAAACTGTTGTGGTTAACAACCCGCGCAGTGACGCAAAGAGCATTTAACGACGACCGATCAGGAGGCCCACAATCACGCCAACCCCCGCAGCAATACCAACAGAACGCCACGGATTGTCATGCACGTAATCATCAGCGGCATGGCCCACGGCCTTGGCATGTTCGACAATAACGGCTTCCGCCTCGGCCAGGCGTGCCTTGGCATCCGTCAAATGATCCTGAATGCGGGCGCGCACCTCGTTCATCGTGTCACCTGCTTGGGAAGCGGTGGCACGCAACAATTCCTCGGTATCCGCCACCACAACGCGCAGATCGGAAAGTAACTTGTCCTTCGTTACAACGGTTGCATTGTTCATAAAAGTTCTCCTGTCAAAGAGCGTTCATTCTAAGTCCGAAGTGCATTGAAGTGGCGATAAAATACTCGTCATGAATACACCACCGAATCAAAACTTCATTGCGTTTGCCTGCGAAAAAGGCGTGTTGCGTTTTGGAGAATTCAAGACCAAAGCGGGGCGGCTCTCTCCGTATTTTTTCAATGCTGGCCTGTTCAATGACGGGGAATCGCTCTCTCGCCTCTCCCACGATTACGCCCGCACCCTTACCCAGTCCGGTGTTGCGTGCGACATGCTGTTCGGCCCTGCCTACAAGGGCATCCCGCTCGTGGCAGGCACGGCGATGGCGTTATCCGGCTTGGGGCGAAATATGCCGTTTGCTTTTAACCGTAAGGAAGTCAAAGATCACGGCGAAGGGGGCGTATTGATAGGGGCACCGCTGGCCGGTCGCGTGGTAATTGTCGACGATGTCATTTCTGCGGGCACGTCCGTGCGTGAATCGGTCGACCTCATCCGAGCCGCCGGTGCCACGCCCGCCGGCGTGTTAATTGCGCTAGATCGACAGGAACGCGGACAGGGGCCATTGTCGGCGGTGCAGGAAGTAGAGCGCGATGTCGGCATTCCCGTGATTGCCGTCGCCTGTTTGTCCGACTTGATCGACTATCTGGCTGTCCAACCCGGTTTTGAAGGCAACCTAGACGCCGTGCGTCGGTATCGGGAATGTTATGGAGTCGGCGGTTCAAGCCTGTAATCGTTGCCGATTGACCTCCATCACCTGCATTACCTGCGTCAATGTTTTCTTCCGAATGGGCAAACTTTTGGCTTCTTCCTTGAAGATGTCTGGTGACAAGCGATCGAGTAGGTCGTCTATCATCCGTGTGGCATCGGGTGCGGCAATGCCTCCTTCTCTGGCAACGGCGAGAATATGTGACCGTGCGGGATGTCGGCCCTCTCCGGCCATATCCATAAAATGTTCACCGTTGTAACCGGCGCAATAGGTCAAATCAAAGGGAGGGGCGAGTTTCCATTCATTATGTGAATCAAGCAGATAGGCGATATTCTTGGTGTGGTCGTCGCGGTTATTCATCAATACGTTAAAAATACAGCGTTGCAATGCCTGGTGAGTTTCTTGCATATCGCGCGTCAACCGACGCGTAGCTCGCAAAAAGTCGCCATACCCGATGGAGGGAATGCGAAAATTCAAGTGCAGTAAGCCAGCCAATGAATGGATATGCACGCGTTTACCCGCTTCACGATCAAAGCGACGTGCGCCAAAGGCGGTGAGTTTGCCGGAGAGTTGAAAAAATTGCGTGGCCCCCATGCCCAACTGGCTATGCCGCGCCATGCGGGCATAAAGCTCTTCCAGAGCGCAGCTATCCGTTTCGTCATCCTCAGAGGGAAATTTGACGAGCCACGGTTCTGCCTCAACTAGGGATTCTTCACGCGTACTCATCTGGTGAGCTTTTGGATTAAAAAACACCAAGGCTTTAGGGCGTGCCCCACCGGGAGAGGCCCCTACATAGGCCAATTCGTCGAGCACTTCGCGATCAGAATCCAGCAGGAGTGCCTGCACTTCTCCCGCCAATTCGAGCAGCGTCATGTCGTGCGTTACAGACAATTCCTGCGTGGCAGGGAAAAACGTCAAGGCTCCCAAGGTGCGCTGACCCAGATAAGCGAGGCGATCCAAACCCGTTAGCGTAGCCGGATCAATTCCCCGACTTCGTACTTTGCGATCCATGAGACGCAAACCCCAGCCATCGGGCAACGCATCGTAGAGTAAGCCGGGTAATCGCATCATGGATACAAATTGATCTTGCCGGTCAGGATAGACTTCCGTGCGCAAAGGACATCGCAAGGGCGACAACTCCAATTTGCGATTCAAGGCTTCTTGTGAATACTCAAACAATACGTTGCGACGATCGTCCGCCAACGTGCCGAGTTTCCAGCGTTCACCACGACCTTCGTAGAAAACATCCAGTTCTTTCATGGCGAACTCACCCGACGGCGGTAGGCGTGCTTACGAGTGCGAACGGCATCTAAGGCTCGCATGTCGTCAATGGAACGCGGCGAAGAAGCCAAAACATCTTGTAATTCGGTGAGGGCATTCAGGGTTTCCAACACCTTCACAAAGGTGTCCAGTCGGCAATGACCGGTTGTTTCAAATTTTCGCAACGTGACCGCAGCAACCCCCGCACGTCGGGCCAGTTCGTTAATAGACCAATTGAACCTCAAGCGACGCTCGCGAACACGACGAGCCAGCTCAGAACAAATTTCCTCCGGTAGGGCTAGCGCGAAATGGGATGCATTCATATCTCTTTTGTTGATATTTCCATCAAATTGGGTACTATTATATCTAGTTTACGGCATGATTTCCACGTATTCATACACCTCTGCGTTCACCAGTTGCCGTCGCACGGGTAAGGTGGCGCGGGCGTACCAAGCGTGAGGATCATGGCGGTCGATTTCGCGACCGATGAATCGAATCAGCTCGCAGATGGGTTCGACGACGTGACTGCGGTAACGCACGTCTTCTTTTACATAACCCAACCAGAGGTTCTTCAGGCAGTTGCGCCGACACCATGTGAACGCCTCGCAGGCTTCGCAGGGCATGGCGGCGGAAGGTTGTAACGGACTCTTCTTGAGCCAATTCCCTTGAATCTCGCCCATTTGCATCTCCCCTGCATACATCATGTCTGGACAGGGGAATATCTTGCCATCCGGCATAACGTTCAAAAGATGCGTGGAAACACGGCATTGAGTCTGTCCTGCGTAGAGTTCCGTGGCTCGCGTTGGCAGTACCTTGTTGCGAACAATGCCCATGAGCGGAATCAGCGGATACAGGATGTCATCTCGTTCGAAAAAACGGTCGATGAGTTGCACGAGTACTTTCTTGCGCTTCTCCACCGAATCGGCTCCGTACATATCGTCGGCGACAAATTGCCAGTAGATGTAGTCAAAATCGCTGGTCAGATCGTCTAGCTCTTCAAAGGTGGTTTCTGGATGGCCCCAAGTGACACGCGCCGTTAAACTTCCGCCCAGCCGGTCACGAACTTTGCGAATGTTGCGGATCACCTGCCGCCAGATGCCGCGCCCACGATAGCCGTCTGTGATGGATTCGCCTCCGTCAATGGAAACGAGAATGTTCGACAGCCGACCCAGCACCCAATCAGGCAGATCGTCGATCAACGTGCCATTGGTTTGAAGCTGATACCGGAATTCAGGGAACCGCTCCATAACCGCGAACATCATGTCCGTATTGAGCGTCGGCTCACCCCCATAGAAGGTGACATAAATCTCCTTATCCGCCAGATGCCTTTCAACAAAGGCGGCCAGTTGCCCGATGTCGTATCCCAGAGCCGCTTGAGACCCCAGCACCTCGCCGACCCCCAACGAACAGTAGGTACATTTCAGGTTGCATTTGAGCGTGGTGAGCAATTGCAGCTCGACCCGATTACCGATGATGATGTTGTTCATATTAATGTGAAATAACCAGACAACCTAAAAAAAACAGTTCGGAGTACCCCGTATCAAACGAGCGTAGCGAGCCGATGAGAACCCCCCGAGAGGGGGGCGAAGGGGGGCGGGTGTTTAATCGCATTTGACGGATTTCATGGGTTCTATACGGTTTATAGTGGGTGACATGCCATATCGCTGACATGATAGCCTCCCTCCCCATGAAGGGGAGGACATGACAGTCTCCCTCCCCTTCAAGGGGAGGGTTGGGGAGGGGATGGGGGATAGATTCCTTTTGCAAAGCAATCCAGATCGCCTCAACTACCGTATCGATATTTTGCAGCACGTCGT
>JAUYFZ010000127.1 GCA_030689585.1 Rhodocyclaceae bacterium
GTTGAAATGAGCCACTATTAGAACCCCCGCACTCAGAACACTGTTTGTAGTGGGTGACATGCCATATCGCTGACATGACAGTCTCCCTCCCCTTCCAGGGGAGGACATGACAGTCTCCCTCCCCTTGAAGGGGAGGGAGACTGTCATGTCAGCGATATGGCATGTCACCCACTACAAACAGTGTTCTGAGTGCGGGGGTTCTAATAGTGGCTCATTTCAACCAGATCAAACTGGCCATACGACCCACATTGTCTCTGCGGAAAGAGTAGAAATGTTCTGGTTCGGCAAACGTGCATCGCCCACCTCCCCAAAGACTGGAAACTCCACCCGCATTCAATCGACGACGTGCCAATGCGTACAGATCGCACCACCATTTATCCGTGGAATGTCCCGCAGTAAATGCTTCGGCGGTCGTTGGATCCACTTTCATAAAAGCCGTTCGCACTTCAGCACCTACTTCGAAACTCGCCGGACCAATGGCGGGGCCTAACCAGGCCATTAAATCCTGCGCGGGGACTTTCATCGCAGCTACCGTTGCTTCCAGCACACCATCGGCCAACCCTCGCCAGCCCGCGTGAGCGGCGGCTACCACCGTGCCGGCTTTGTCGCACAGCAACACCGGCAAACAATCGGCGGTCAGTACGGCGCAAACAGAACCTCTACGGCGTGAGAAACTGGCATCGGCTTCCTCTCCCTCGGAAACATCCACATCAACGCAACGCGTGCCATGCACCTGCGTCAACCACAACGGTTCGACCGGACATTGCGCACGTAAACGCATCCGGTTAGTCAATGCTTGTTGAGGATCGTTTCCCACATGCGGCGCGAGATTGCCAAAAGCTACCGTCGTCACACAGGCCCGCACATGAGGCGGGGCGGGCCAATCCGGCAGAATCAATTCGTCCCTTGTGAATTCATCCATGACGCAAACTTTCCAATAAAACCGCCATATCTTCCGGCAAAGGTGCGGTCCATGTCATTTCTTCCCGTGTGACGGGATGCAATAAGGCCAACTGACACGCATGAAGGGCTTGCCGTGAAAATACGTGCTGTTGCCTTCCGTAGGTCGCATCCCCCACCAAAGGATGACCCAGTGAGGTCAGATGCACGCGAATCTGATGGGTACGTCCGGTTTCTAACCGACATTCAAGCAAGGTGATCGCGGCAAACACTTCACGCACGCTGTAGTGCGTGCGCGCCTCACGCCCACCTTTCGAGAGGGACACCACCGCCATGCGGATGCGATGCACAGGATGTCGCCCGATGGGCGCATCGACACAACCATTTTTGATGAGTCGACCATGCACGAGCGCCAGATAATGTCGTTTCACCGTTCGCGCTTGCAACTGACGCACCAGATCCGTCTGCGCTTCCAGTGTTTTCGCCACCACCAAAAGGCCGCTGGTATCCTTATCCAGACGGTGCACGATGCCTGCACGAGGAACGCCCGCCAGTTGTGGCGCGTGATGCAACAGGGCGTTCATCATCGTGCCCGACCGGTTGCCGTTACCCGGATGCACCACTAGGCCGACGGGTTTGTCGATCACGATCAAAGACTCATCTTCGAAAACAATGGGCAAGGCAATGTTTTCGGATTGTTCAGCATGTTCAATCTGTTCAGTGAGTTGGCGCATGGAAGGGATCACCGCACATTCACCGCCTTTGACGATTCGGCGCACATCCGTCACCACTTCTCCATTCAGGGTGATACGCCCTTCTTTTAACCAGGTTTGCAGGCGGCTGCGCGAATGTTCAGAAAACAATCGGGCCAAGGCAGTATCCAGCCGCAATCCGGCACTGTCCATCGGGATATAATCGGGCAACTTCAACGGGATTGGAATATTCATCATGCGTAGTGTAGCGACTCTTCTGCTGAGCATTGCATTCTTCGTATCCGGCTGTAGCCTGTTGCCGGAAGTTGTGGACGAAACGGCCAGTTGGTCGGCCAACAAGCTCTATTCCGAAGCGAAGGATGCCATGACGGAAGGAGCTTACGATCGGGCGATCACTCTCTTCGAAAAGCTGGAAGCCCGTTATCCCTATGGCCGTTATGCACAACAGGCCCAGATCGAAGTGGCCTATTCCTATTACAAACAGAACGAAGCCCCTTCTGCGGTCGCCGCTTGCGAACGTTTCATCCGTCTGCATCCCAACCATCCCAATGTGGATTACGCCTACTATCTCAAAGGGTTAGTTAACTTCAACGAAGATTTGGGGATGCTCGGCCACATCAGCCAACAGGATTTAAGCGAACGCGACCCCAAAGCCGCCAAGGAATCCTTTGATGCCTTCAAGGAACTGGTCGCCCGTTTTCCAGAAAGCAAATACGCCGTCGATGCCACCGCCCGCATGAAATATCTGGTGAATGCCCTAGCTTCCCACGAAGCGCACGTCGCCCACTACTACATGCGTCGCAACGCATACATCGCCGCCATCAACCGTGCTCAATCGGCCATTAAAACCTATCCCGATGCGCCCGCCAATGAGGAATCCTTGTTCATCATGGTCAAAGCCTACGACATTCTGGGCATGAAGGATTTACGCGACGATACCGAGCGAGTCATGCGCAAGAACTTTCCGAAAAGCGAGTATTACCTGCGAGGACTCAACCGGTCGGAACCGTGGTGGAAGCTCTGGTAAGTGTGCAATTAAAAGTGGTGGACGGTAACTGCTCAGATCGGTCGGAACTCACACCTCCTCCCCCTTCATGGGGGTGGCCGGGAGGGGGATGGGGGAAAGGGTTACGCGCAACTGTAGCCTCCCCACCCCATCCCCTCCCCAACCCTCCCCTGGATGGGGCGGGAGCGTTACCGCTATTGTCCACCACTTTTAGTTGCACCCTCATGGAAGAGGCGACAGAACTCGCCAAATTGGCGAAGGAAGTTGGGCTGGAATCTCACCGCGCCACCGACCCCGCAGAGCGCGCCCGACTGCGTGCCGAACTCGATGGCTTGATCGCCCACCTCTACGGCTTGTCGGAA
>JAUYFZ010000131.1 GCA_030689585.1 Rhodocyclaceae bacterium
GACAGTCTCCCTCCCCTTCAAGGGGAGGGTTGGGGAGGGGATGGGGTTTTACGCGGAATTCTTCCCCCCATCCCCCACCCCGCCTCCCCCATGTAGGGGGAGGAGTGCTGTGTTCCGACCGGACCTGAGTAGTTACGGCAAATTTAAAACAGGATTGCGGACATGTGTGGCATTGCAGGGGAATTAAGATGGGATGGCCTTCCGGCAGAGGAAGCGGTGGTCCGGCGCATGGGCGAACGACTCGCCCGACGCGGCCCGGATGCCGCCGGTTTCTGGTCGGACGGTGCCGTGGCATTGGCCCATCGTCGGTTGTCGATCATCGACCTTTCGACACGCTCAAACCAGCCGATGCTTGACCCTGTGCGCGGCGTAGCCCTAGTCTTCAACGGCACAATCTACAACTACCCCGCGCTTCGAAAAACGCTCCACGCACTCGGCCACTCCTTTGTATCGGATGGCGATACGGAAACAATTTTGAGGGCCTATATCCAATGGGGGGAAGACTGCGTCGACCATCTAGACGGTGTTTTCGCGTTCGCCCTTCGAGATACCCGAAACCGAACACTTTTTCTCGCCCGTGACCGCTTGGGCATCAAACCGTTGTATTTCGCAAGACTGCCCGGCCGATGTCGATTTGCCTCAACCGTGCAAGCACTTCTATCCGGTGGCGACCTTTCTTCAGACCTCGACCCGATTGCATTGCACCATCACTTCACCTTGCATTCTTCCGTACCGGCTCCTTTCACCGTGCTTAAAGCGGTGCGCAAACTGGAACAAGGCACCACCTTAACGCTCGACGATTCCGGCAACGAACGAAGTCGTCGTTATTGGTCACTCAACGCACAAAGAGAAGTCAGGGAGGATTGGGAAGAAGCCCTCCACGCCACCTTATCCGCCGCCGTCAAAAAACGCATCGAAATCGCCGATGTCAAGGTAGGCGTACTGCTCTCCGGCGGCCTGGATTCCTCGCTCCTAGTGGCCCTGGCCGCAGAACAGGGCGCTACCGATCTGATGACCTTTTCCATCGGATTTGAAGATCAGCCGGAAGAAAAAGGGAATGAATTCGAGTATTCCGACCTCGTCGCCGATCATTTCGGCACGCGCCATCACCGCCTGCTCATCCCCAACGCCGAAGTGCTCCGCCGCCTGCCGGAAGCCGTGGCCGCTTCCAGCGAACCCATGGCAAGCCAAGATGTCATCTCGTTCTACCTCCTGTCCGAATGGGTTTCAAAAACCGTCAAGGTAGTCCTCAGTGGACAAGGTGCCGACGAGGTGTTTGCCGGATACTCCTGGCATCAGAAGATCGTCGACATGGCTTCATTACGCCACCATTACTTCGACCGCGACCATGCCGAATTCACCGACATGTTCGAACCCACCTGGCGCACGGAGGATGTCACCTCGGCGTTGATGGCAAAAAAAATGTCCGAACCTTTGGCCGATGAATTTATCGATCAGTTACTAAGGGCGGAAACCACCCTGTTCGTCACCGACGACCCCGTCAAGCGCGTCGACAACATGACCATGTCCTGGGGACTGGAAGCGAGGGTGCCTTTTCTGGATGCCTCCCTCGTCGAACTGGTCGCGCAGATGCCCCCTCACCTCAAATTAGGTTCCGGAGGGAAACACATCCTGAAACGTCTGGCACGCAACCGATTACCCGATGCCGTCATCGACCGCCCCAAAGGGTACTTCCCGATGCCCGCCCTAAAGCATGTCCGTGGCGAATTCCTAACGTTCATGCGAGACCTCCTCAATTCCACCGCCTGCCGACAACGCGGCCTCTACCGTCGCGCCTATGTGGAACGTCTGCTGGCCGAACCCGAACAACACCTCACCCGCATCCAAGGCAACAAACTCTGGCATCTGGCCTTGCTGGAGTTATGGTTACAGTCGATCTAAGTTGAAAGGAATCCTCCTCACAGCAACCGCGCAGAGGTGAGCAATTCCTTGAATCGCGGTTCGTGCACGGCAGCTTCGCGCATCGCAGTCAACAGGCGATCCAGCCCCCGCAACAGATCGATATCGGACTGGCTGCGTTGCTGGCGTTGACGCTCGATCAAAAACGGCACACCGACGCTCGCGGCGAACAGTGCCAAGAGCAACGCTTGGATGAATTCGAACCGCTTGTCAATTTGCTCGAATCGCTTGTCCATCTGCTCGAATTGCCTGTCCATCTGCGTGATCAAGAGACGAATATCCTCTTTAGTAGCAGGTTCTTCGGCAGCAAGAACAGGGGGCGCAGTCCAAAGCAGACATGCGGTGGCCAGAGCGGCTGCAACTATCTTTTTCATATAAATCTCCTCGCGTCATTTGCCCGAACTCTATCAGAAAAAACGCCCCGTTTTCCGCATTCCGAGCGACCTGAACCGTCGTTACTTTGAACTGAGAGTTGCCGCATTGTTGCACCCAAGTTCCTTTTAAAAATCGGCTCGATGCGGTTTGTAGGGGTAAACTCATTCCATTACCCATAAGTCGAAGGATGAAGCTCCTCCCCCTTCACGGGGGTGGCTGGGAGGGGGATGGGGAAAGTGTGATTCAAGTAAATTCAATCAGTTACAAATGTCGTGCAACTCTTACCCCATCCCCACCCTAACCCTCCCCTTGAAGGGGAGGGGATTGGGGCTGTGGTGCATTGCATTGATCTATATAGTTATTTCGACTTATGGGTAATGGAATGGGTTAAACCTCCTCCACCGCAAACAATCGTCGATGTTCCTTCATGGCGTAGCGATCGGTCATGCCCGCGATGTAGTCGGCGATGGCTCTTGGTTGATTCATCCTTGCCATTTCCTGATATTGAGGGGGGAGCAGACGGGCATCGTTCATAAAGGCATCGAACAGGTCTTCGATGATGCGACGAGCTTTGACCGTCATGCGCAGCACCTGATAATGACGGTAGAGGTGTTCATGCAAAAACTGTTTGAAAGCGCGATTTTCTTCTCGCATGGCCTCGGTGAAAGCGATCAGCGTGGGGGCGACATGTACCTCTTCCAACGTCACCACCCCCGCTTCCGCAATGCGCCGCGAGGATTCCGCCAGAAGGTTGGTCACTTGCGCGTTGATGATTCGGCGCACCGTTTCGTGAATCAGTCGACGTTTTTTAAGGAGGGGGAAGCACTGTCGCGCTTCCTCTGCGTGTCGAGCAAACAGACTGACCTGCTCTAGTTGTTCGATGGGAATCAGCCCGGAACGCAAGCCGTCATCCACGTCGTGATTGTTGTAGGCGATTTCATCGGCCAGATTACATATCTGCGCTTCCAGCGAAGGCCGTTGGTTGTCTAAGAAGCGGCGGCCCAGTTCACCCAGTTCTCGCGCCTGGGCCAGTGGGCAGTGCTTCAGGATGCCCTCGCGGGTTTCAAACAGGAGATTCAATCCGTCGAAAGCCCCGTAACGCTCTTCGAGCCGCTCCACGATGCGCAAACTTTGAAGGTTGTGTTCGAAACCACCGTGATCTTGCATACAGGCGTTTAGCGCATCTTGCCCTGCGTGGCCGAAGGGCGTATGGCCCAAATCATGCGCCAATGAAATGGCCTCACTCAAATCTTCGTTCAATCGCAGCGCACGGGCCAGCGTGCGGGCGATTTGCGCGACTTCGATACTGTGAGTGAGCCGCGTGCGAAAAAGATCTCCCTCGTGATTGACGAAAACCTGTGTCTTATATTCCAGTCGCCGGAACGCCGTGGAATGGATGATGCGATCCCTGTCCCGCTGAAATTCGCTGCGCGGCCATGCGGATGGCTCGGCATGAACACGCCCGCGTGAATGAACATCCACCACCGCATAAGGGGCCAGATCAACGACACATGGCCGACTTCTGTCATTCGCGGAAAATGACACCACCGGTCTGTCGGTCATGTGTTGTTCCGCGTCAGCCACGGCAACTTTCAATCGCCGCACGAATATCCGCTTCTGGTGCATCTTTCCACGTCACGGCCTCGCCCAACCGTTTCAACAACACCAACCGCTGCTGACCCGCGATGACTTTTTTATCATGCGCCATGAGTTCTAACGCACGATCCACCGTTAACGTGGCCGGCCACTCCGTCGGCAATCCGGCTCGCGTCAGCAGGGTGCGCACGCGATCCACTTCCGCTGCGGTTAGCCACCCCAATCGACGCGACAATTCTGCCGCCACCACCATGCCGGCGGCCACTGCCTCGCCGTGCAACCATTGCCCGTAACCCATGCCTGTTTCAATCGCATGACCAAAGGTATGCCCCAGATTGAGCAAGGCCCGCCCGCCACTGCTCGCCGTTTCCCGTTCATCGTCGGCCACCACTTCGGCTTTATGAAAGCAAGAACGCTCAATCGCAACCGTCAATGCTTCTGCATCGCGTGCCATCAACCGTTCCACATTCGCCTCACACCATGTCAGGAACGAGCCATCACGGATTAACCCGTATTTGATGACCTCGGCCAGACCGGCGGATAACTCCCGATCCGGCAACGTGGTGAGTGTCCCGGTATCCGCCAACACGAGTTGAGGCTGCCAGAAGGCCCCAATCATGTTTTTGCCTCGTGGATGATTGATCCCTGTTTTCCCCCCGACGGAAGAATCCACCTGTGCCAACAACGTGGTGGGCACCTGGATGAAGGGCAGCCCCCGTTGGAAACAGGCCGCCGCAAACCCGGTCAGATCGCCGATCACGCCGCCGCCCAGGGCGATGAGGGTCGTCGCTCGATCACACCGCTCGCGCAACAGGGCATCGAAGATGACGTTCAACGTTTCCCAGTTTTTATAAACCTCACCATCGGGCAGAATGATTTCCGTGACGCGCACCCCGGCAGCCAACAGCGGGGCCGTCAACTTTTCGAGATAAAGGGGGGCGATGGTGGTATTGCTGATGACCGCCACCTGTGGCCTGGGCAAAAACGGCACAATCAGCGCGGCCTCCGCCAACAGAGAAGGCCCTATGTGAATGGGATAACTTCGTGAATCTAAAGAAACATTCAGAGTTCGCATCGTGTTTTAAATTCCTTCTCGATTCGTCTGGCCATGGTCGGGGCACTGTCTCCAATTTCGATGATCCAGTGCGCGGCTTCCTTGTAAAGAATATCTCGCTGCTCATGCAATGTCGTCAACGTTCCCAACGGGTCCGGCCCCTGTAGCAGGGGGCGCGTGTTGTTATGCTGGATTCGGGCCAACAGCATGGCAGGTTCCCCACGCAGATAGACCACCCAACTGGTTTCGCGCAGTCGCCGCCGATTAGCAGGATCAATAACAGCCCCGCCGCCTGTGGCCAACACTAGATTTTGTTCGTGACACAAAGCATCGATCATCTGTGTTTCGCGCATCCGAAACCCCGCCTCACCTTCCATTTCAAAGATGACGGGAATACGCACGCCGGTCAACGCTTCAATTTCGCGGTCGGAATCGACAAAACGCCGCTTCATCCGTTTAGCCAATGTTCGACCCACGGTTGTTTTACCGGCCCCCATCAAGCCGATGAGGGTAATGTTCTGGTTAATTTTCATCGTAACTACTCAGGTCCGGTCGGAACACAGCTCTCCTCCCCCTTCAAGGGGGAGGCGGGGTGGGGGATGGGGGGAAGAATTCCGCGTAAAACCCCATCCCCACCC
>JAUYFZ010000136.1 GCA_030689585.1 Rhodocyclaceae bacterium
GTCATGGCAGGAGGATGAAAATGAACGCACCTATTCGTGTATTGCTGGTCGATGATCACACGCTGTTTCGCAAGGGGTTGGCCGAGTTACTGGAGCAACGGGCTGCCATTACGGTGGCCGGCATCACAGGTAACCCGGATGAGGCCATGGAACTTTTGGTAAAAACGCAGCCGGATGTCGTCATTACCGATCTCAATATGCCGCCTCACGGTGGATTGGCTTTGTTGCGTCGCATTCGTGCGGAACATTGGCAGGGACCGGTTTTAATCCTGACCGTATCGGATGCCGAGGATGATCTGGCCCATGCCATGCGGGCGGGCGCACAAGGGTATCTTTTGAAAGATATGGAGCCAGATGATCTGGTGGAGGCCGTGCAGCGCGCCGTGCGCGGTGAAATGGTGGTAGCCCCGACGATGACCATGAAGTTGGTGACTCTGCTGCAAGGGGGAGGTGCTGCGGAAAAAGCGGATGCGTTAGCTCCACTCACCGCTCGAGAACGGGAAGTGCTCGACCGCATGGCGCAAGGCATGTCGAACAAGGTGATTGCTCGTGCGTTAGATATTAGTTATGACACGGTGAAGTTACATGTCAAACATATCTATACGAAACTGAATCTAACTTCCCGCGTGGAAGCGGCGGTGTTTGTAGCAGAACATAGAACGGCGCAACGGCGCAACGGAGTTAAAATGCCGACATGAATCTTAAACAAAATACTTTATCGAGCATACGCATCCTAGTGGTAGAGGATGATCCTATCCAACGAGAACTGCTCGTGGGCCTCTTGTCGGACGCCAAAGTCGGAGAGGTTTTGATAGCCACCAATGGTTCCGAGGGGTTGTCCACGTGGCGAACCTTTTCTCCCACCCTAGTACTCACAGACGTGATTATGCCGGACATGGATGGATTGAGCATGTGCCGCGCCATTCGCGCCGAAGATCCGGATGCGGAAATTGTTGTGGTGACGCATCACTCCGATATCGAATATTTGCGTCAAGCCATCGACATTGGTGTCGACAAATATGTCTTGAAGCCCGTTGATGGCAAACTGCTTCTGGCGATGGTGGAAGGTTGTCTGCGGGAGCATGATCAGCGTATGCAGCTTCGTCTGGCCAAACTGGCGTTCATGGATTCCAACGAGGGTATGTTGGTCACCGATCAGGAAACACGCATTCTGACCGTTAATCCAGCGGTGACCACCATTACCGGCTATCGTCCGGATGAGATCATCGGTCAGCGTCCCTCTCTGTTTGCGTCAGGGCAACACGATGATGATTTCTACCGTGTTCTCTGGGATAGCTTGCGCGTTCATGGTCGCTGGGCTGGGGAGATTGTCAATCGAAGAAAAGATGGAACAGTTTTTCCGGAATGGTTATCCATTTCCTCCGTTGAGGGGGTATCCGGCGAGGTGTGTCATTACGTTGGGGTGATCTCCGATATTACCGAGCGCAAGCAGGAAGAGAACCAGATTCGTCGTATGGCGCACTTCGATTCACTGACGGGATTGCCGAATCGATTGATGATGACGGATTACATGCAACGGGCATTGGCTCGTGCTCGGCGGCAGAATCGTGCGTTGTCAGTGCTTTATATTGATTTGGACAACTTCAAACCGATCAACGATACGTTTGGTCACGATGCAGGTGATGAGGCACTTCGTGTAATGGCTGAGCGCATGTTGGCCTGTATACGCAAAACCGATACGGCAGGCCGTTGGGGAGGTGACGAATTCCTGATTTTTCTGGATGAATCCGCTCGAACGGAAGGCTTAGTCCAAGTTTGTGAGAATCTGGTGACTTCTCTGTCGCTGCCTATGGTGTGGCATGACAAAACGCTGAAACTCAGTGCAAGCATCGGGGTGGCGACATTTCCGAAAGATGGCGAGGAACCCGATGCATTGATTCGGTCTGCCGATGAGGCTATGTATCGTGCCAAAGTGTCAGGGGGGGGGTGCTACCAATTCGCACGAGTGGAAGCGCAGAGTCGAATTCATTCCCGTATCAGAATGGAACGAGATCTGAGAGAAGGATTGAAGGCGTGGAGTTATTCACTGCATTATCTTCCGGAAATCTCGTTCCTCACCTGGGAGGTGAGCAACGTAGAGGCTCTGTTGCGATTCCATCATCCGGAAAATGGGTTGTTGGAAGCGGGGCAATTTCTGGAAATCGCTGAGAGCATAGGCATCATGCCCGAATTAGGACAACGGGCTTTGAAAGAAGCGGCCTTGGAGATGGCTCGTTTGAGAGATGAGGGATATCCGCTGGGGTTGACTGTGGATCTTTCGCGTCGGCAACTCGCTGTTCCCGACGCAGCGAAGAGTCTGCTTTCTGCGTTGGAGCAGGCAGGGTTTCGTAAAGAAGATGTGACATTTGAGTGTGCAGAGAGTTCAGTGACTGCGAATGAGAATGCATTATCGACGCTATTGTCCTTGGCAGCCCAAGGCTGTCGTTTTACTCTGGATGACTTCGGGACTGGCTTTTGTTCCTTCAATCTGATCGGCCAGTTGCCTATCAGTGCGATCAAGATTGACCGCTATTTTGTTACGGAGATTGAGAGCAATCCTCAAGCACGTCAGTTGGTCGGGGCTTTGATTGCGTTCGCACGACGCATGGATATGCGGGTGATTGCGGAGGGGGTAGAAACAACTGCCCAGCTTGATTTCCTTTATCGTCAGGGGTGTCACGCGGCCCAAGGTTATCTCTTTGCCAAGCCTATGGCCCTAGAAGATTTGCGTGTTTTTCTAGCACGGAAGGATTGGTGTAGTCTGGTGGAAGGGTTGCTCCCTTAGCGTGAGCTAATTTAACCGGTATCTATTTTGACAGCCGCGCCATCAGCACTTGCAAGCCGATTGCTTCTACGCCGTTACCTATTGAGTAATGATCGTGTCCGGAGGTTACTAGGAATCGTTGGGTAGGTTTCAGGTCTTCACAGGCTAGATAAAAACCACGCCGGGGTTTGGCTTCCGCCCCTCGTTTGATTTCAATGATCCACAGACCTTGTCCGGGTATATCCAATAACAAATCGATTTCAATACCATTACTGGTTCTATAAAAACCGGAAGTAGTATTGAAAGGGGCTGCGTTCAATAGATTTTCTATGACGAAACCTTCCCAGCTATTTCCAACGACCGGATGACCTAGTAGATCGTTAACGTGGTGAATATTCAGCAAGGCATGAACGAGACCACTGTCCCGAATATAAACTTTGGGGGATTTTACAAGACGCTTACCGGCATTGGTGTGCCAAGGCAGAAGTCGTCGTACGAGCAGCAGATCAACGAGTAAATCTAGGTAACGGTTGGTCGTTTTTGTATCGACATCAAGATTTTGAGAGAGCTGTGACACGTTTAGAAGGTTGCCTTGGTTATGCGCTAACATCGTCCAGAAACGGCGCAAGGTTTCGGCAGGCATACGTCCTCCATAGGCAGGAATATCCCGTTCAAGATAGGTGCTGATTAGATTTTGTCGCCAAACCAAACTTTGTTTGTCATTGTTAGCTAGGAAGCTGTTGGGGAATCCTCCCCTAAGCCAGAGCTGGTCTTGCTGGTTTTTGTCGATTTCAGAAACTTGTAGCGGAGGCAATTCCAGATAGGCGATGCGCCCTGCCAAGCTTTCGCCGGATTGACGCAGTAAATCGCCTGAGGATGATCCTAGTAAAAGAAAGCGTCCATGGGTAATGCCACGCCGTCGACCTTGATCGATTAAGCCACGCAAAGGTTGAAAAAGGTTGGGTTGCCGTTGAATTTCATCCAGAATGACTAGGTGGTTTTCAAATCGAACTAAGTAAGCTTCTGGATCAATCAGTTTGTTACGGTCGTTTGGACTTTCAAGATCAAGATAGATGCATCCGGGATGTTGCGCACAGATGATTTCGGATAGCGTTGTTTTTCCTACTTGTCTTGCGCCAAGCAAGGCAACGGCTGGGAATTGTTCCAGATGCTCTAGGAGAGAGGAAGTGAGTTGTCGAGTAATCATATGCAAATGTTACGCTCCCCAAGCCATCACAACGCGTTCTCCGTGTCGTACTTTCTTGTGCCAAATGCGCTTGTTCCATGAAATCTTCGGGCGACGATCGAACAAAATGAGGTGGGCCTCATCCGCACCACAGCGATCTGCGTATTCCAGTGTTTGCACAATCCCTTGCGAGAGCGTTGTTTCGGGGGCTTTTCGAAGCAACTTAAGTTCGATCACTACCCTTTGCACTGGGCCGGTATAGCCTTGTGTTTCATCGAGCGGCCATTCTAAAAAAAGGTCGGTGCGTCCGCGTCCCAGTCCATATTCGCGATTGATACGTCCGCCGCCATTGACGATGCGCTGTAGAAATGCCTGCATTAACAGATGCGGACCGGCTTCTTTGTATTCAAAACGTTCTAGCCACGCTTCAGAATGCTCGCGGAAGAATTGTTGAAAAGCGGCGATGAGTTTAGGCATATCCAATCGCCGATCCTCTCGAACATACCAGGGTTGATCTTGGGTATTCAGAGTAACTTGCGTTGTCCAGGTCAGTTCGCGGGGGATGATTTCCTGATAAATACGGTTGGTAATCGCCAGTTTTGGACGGCTCTTGATTAATCCCATATCCTCGACGTATTGCAGATCGTCTGTGGCCATAGGGTCCATCATGGATTCGCCATTGAGTAATGCAGAGACAACCCGTCGCACCCGCTCTTCCCGCAACTTATCGGTGAGTTGATCCAAATGGGTCGCACGAGATTGAATCAATCGCTCGCGGGCGGCTTTGTAGCGTTCCAGCGTGATGGGTTGTGTGCGGTCGCGTAATTCGCGATCATTTTTGATAAGTTCATACCCCAAGGCATTCACAAGCCAAGGCTGTCCTGCGGTGTCTTCCCACAGTTCTGGATAAATCGCCGGATCAATGGGTTGCCCCGTAGCCGTTTCATGTTGTTGCCACAGAGCTTCCGTCTCCTCTCGGCTAAAATTCCCCAATCGTAGCGATTCCGCTTTGATGTTAAAAGCAGAGCCACCTGTGATGATTTCGTTATGCGAAGTGTGAATGCGATAATCGCGCACATCGCGCACCCCGCACAGGATGACGGTTTGCGGGAAGGCCGTCGGACGCTGGGCGTAGCCAGCACGAATCTGACGCAGTAATGAGATAAGGGTATCGCCTACCAGGGCGTCGACTTCATCGAGCATGAGGACGATGGGCTTAGGTTCGATACCCGCCCAGTAAGAGAGCATTCCAGACAACATCTCCATGGGGGAAGTGTCGCGATTTGCGCCGACCCATTCAAGAAGCCGGTCTTCCTTCAACCAAACCAGTGCTTGTCTGGCAATGGCTTGCACAACGGCAGACATACCGGCTGCCACATCATGTCTAGCCGCCTGTGCCCCTTCGATGTTGGCATACAGTGCGCGATACTTTCCTTGTTCATTAAGGTATTGCATCAAAGTTAGCAACGAGGTCGTCTTGCCCGTTTGCCGAGGCGCGTGTAAGACAAAATAACGTTTTTCTGCAATCATTGATTCGATACTTGGCAAATCAATTCGAGCCAGCGGTTCAATCATGTAGTGATCTTCTGCAATCGAAGGTCCTGCATTATTAAAAGTTTTCATCGCGCCGCCACCCCCTTCACCTTCTCAAAACTTCGCAATCCTCCAATCCCTAGCAATCCAAACAGCACCACATACAAACTATCCGTCTCCAACATCGGAGGAGGGGCCAGCCCCATGGGAATCCACCCCTGCGCCTGCATCAAAGCCCAACTCCATATCAACAGGGGATACAGCAGGAATTGATACGCCAAGGCCGCCACACAAACCCATCCCACCGCAGGCCGCCAACCGGCGACAAACAGTCGACTGCTGGCCGCTTCCACCCTGTTGATTTCCTGCTGTCCGGTGAGCAGCCCCGCCTCTACCCGTGTTTCCTCAAGCCCCAATCGTCGAAGCTCGATTTCAGCATCGAAGCGTTCCTTGTCCGAGGTAAACAGATCATCCGCCAGTTTTCCAACAGATTCCACCAGACCGCCGATGAACAGGGGATTCATGCCGCCAACTCCTTCAAGGAACCCAGCGTTCGATTCACCCAGCCGAGCAGAAACTTCTGCTGAGAACGATCCTTCGTCACAATCTGCGCATACCGAGCGATTTTCGCCAGAGCATAGGCGAGGATGAATTTCTCTGCATCCGCCGCATTCAATGCCACTAGCGTTTTCGGCCCAAGATTTCCGTCGGGCGTAACCCCCACCACGGTTTGCGCCAGTATCACCGCTGTTCGCACCCCCGCATTCACCGCAAAATCGAACAAAGTCTGTGCCACAGGGGCAGAAACAAGCGCATCCCCCTGCAAGGCAGACCAAAAGTGCTCGCGATAAAACGAGCGCACCAGATCCGCAGACGGCGTTTCGCCCCGATCAATCGCCGACCAACCTTCCCATTTCGCCCAAGCGTTGCGCGCAATACCGGCGTAAGTTTGACCGCCACGGTCGCCCGAAATATGGGTCAAGCGATAACCACCCTCGTTGAGGATCATCTTTTCGAATGCGGGGAGGAAGTCAGCCATGGGTTATTTGTAACTACTCAGGTCCGGTCGGAACACAGCTCTCCTCCCCCTTCAAGGGGAGGGAGATTGACACCGACCTGAGTAGTTACGATTATTTTTCTAAATGAATCACGGTTTTTCAGTATACTTCGCGGATGCAGAAAATCAATGAAACCCGCGTCGAACAACCACGGATATATGCTCAATTGAGTGGCATTTTTATGGAAGATGCCCTTGCGGTTAACGTTCAAATTTATCGTGAACACGATGAAAATGAATGGCGCATGGAGCTACAGGATGACAGCGCGTATCCTGTCGTGTGGAAGAACTATTTCATCACGCCCGAACAGGCGTGGGACGCATTCATCGCCGTTGTACAGACAGAAGGCATGGAGAGTGTTTTTGGCTCTATGAAAGTTCGGTTCCGGTGAACACATGATCCTCGTCACAGGCGGCACGGGATACATCGGTTCGCACACTTGCATCGCGCTGGCGCAGGCGGGGCACGACGTTCTCATACTCGACAACCTCTGTAACAGCCGCGCCCATGTCGTCGACCGTCTGGAAACCATCATCGGTCAGCGTCCAGATTTCATCGAAGGCGACATTCGTGATGCGGCATTGCTCGACCAGATATTTGCTCGGCATCCCATCCAAGCCGTCATCCATTTTGCCGGTTTGAAGGCCGTCGGCGAATCTGTCGAAAAGCCGCTGGAATACTACGACAACAACGTGCACGGAACCCTGCAATTGCTTGCCGCCATGCGCCGCGCCCAGGTCAAGACCTTCGTCTTCTCCTCATCTGCCACCGTCTACGGCACCCCGCCCAGCCTGCCGATCAAAGAAGACTTCCCTCGCAGTGCCACCAACCCCTACGGTCGCAGCAAACTCATGATCGAAGAGATCCTCGCCGATCTTCATCACGCCGAACCCGACTGGCGCATTGCCTGCTTGCGCTACTTCAACCCCGCCGGTGCCCACGAATCCGGACTCATCGGCGAAGACCCGCAAGGCATCCCCAATAACCTCATGCCCTTCATCGCCCAAGTCGCCGTAGGGAAGCGCGAATTCCTCAACGTCTGGGGTAACGACTACCCCACCCCCGACGGCACCGGCGTACGCGACTACATCCACGTCGTCGATCTCGCCGAAGGCCACATCGCCGCCCTCAACCAACTCAACACCCAAAACCCAACACTCATCACAATAAACCTAGGCACCGGCCAAGGCTACTCCGTACTCAATATGGTCAAGGCCTTCGAACAAGCCAGCGGCCGATCAATTCCCTACAAAATCGCTCCCCGCCGCGCAGGCGACATCGCCCAGTGCTGGGCTGACCCATCGCTCGCCAGTGAACTTCTCGGTTGGCAAGCGCAACGTGGATTGACAGAAATGTGCGTCGATGGATGGCGATGGCAACAACGGCTATGAAAGGGGAAATTGACCGTTGCTCCACAAGGCCATTCAGGCGAAGGTTTGTTCTTCTCCAGCAAGCTCTTCGACCTATTCATGATTGAGTCGGGCGAATTGTCGGTCTCCTTCGCCTATGACCGATGTGATGTGCGGAGCATTCCGCGCCGGTTGGGAACGCTTATCCGCATGGAGATCGCCAACGATAGCCCCCGGATGACGGCCCAGCTCTTCGACCAATTCTGCGGTGGGGATGATTACGTCTTCTACAAGACGCGCTTCTTCCTTTCTCTCGCCGCGCTTGAGGGGAGCCTGGTGTCACGCTCACAAGCCAAGCGAGTAACCGCCCGATTTGAAGAATTCGGCGAAGTCGAACTTGATTTCATCGGCATCGAGAGCATCGGCCAAGCGTTCGCTGACGAGTTACTGCGTGTATGGCCGCTCGCCCATCCGAACACAAAACTGCTTGTAGCCAACGCGGATGACGCAGTGCTCAAGATGGTCGGACACATCAAGGGCCGAAGCGATCTTCCACAGATGCTCCAATGAAACTCAATTAGCCTTTCACAACACAATCAATGCGACACATTATCTTGCCGTAGCACTTTGATGAACGTCATCCACAAGATAGTCAGATCAAACCCCAACGATTGCCGCTGCATATATTCAGTATCCAATGCCACTTTTTCAGGAATCGGCAGTTCATCGCGCCCGTTGACCTGTGCCCATCCAGTCAACCCTGGCAAACAGCCTTGCACCCCTGCTGCCGTTCGCAAGGCAATCAAATCATCCTGATTAAACAGAGCAGGGCGGGGACCGACAAAACTCATATCTCCAACCAGAATGCTCCATAACTGCGGCAGTTCATCTAGGCTATTTCTGCGCAAAAAACCACCGATGGGGGTGAGATAAGCATCAGGATTAACCAGCAAGTGAGTTGCTACCGCGGGCGTGTTCACCCGCATACTGCGAAATTTCGGCATTCTAAAAAGATGGTTATCGCGTCCGACGCGCTCAGACCAATATAAGACATGCCCTTTTGAGGACAAACGAATCAGCAACGCGATGAACAAAATCGGCAAAGCGAGTAAAAGAAGGGCGAAAAACGCGAGGCAGAGATCAAAGATGCGTTTCATTTTTCGCTGTGTTTTCCATTGGGTGCTTGCCATACCCCAGCATCTCTCGTATCCCTTCAACCAATCCAATGCGCGCACGCCACCCCAGTTCACGCTCAATCTTTGCGGGGGAATAACAGGCAGAACCCAGTAAGCGATCCACCACTTCGGAATTCAGTGGCAATGGACGACGCAACAATTTTTCAACCCCATCGCCCAATCGACCGCCTGCACGAAGCAGTGACGCAGGTGTTCGCCATTGTGCTGAAGGTTTGCCAAGGGCATCGCGGATTGCGTCATAAATCTCTCGTCCCGAATAGGTTTGTGCATCTGCAACGATATAGGTTTTACCATTTGCGACAGGCGATTGCGCGACAAGCCGCATCGCTGCCACGACATCATCCACATGAACCAGCGAACGGCGGTTACCCGTCTCGGGCAATGGCGGAAACCAACCGGCGCGAATGCCGCGTGTCATGCGTTCCAAATTGCCACGTCCACCATGACCATAGACCATCGCCAGGCGCAGATTCACCACATGCATGCCGTATTTTGCGCCGAATTCCAACACGGCATCCTCCGCCGCTTTTTTGGCGCGACCGTAAGGGGTAAGCGGTTCACCTGACCAGTCTTCGTCGGCACACGCATCATTCGGTTCCGCCATAGCCTTGACGCTGGACAAAAACACAAAGCGGCGTACACCCGCCGCAGCCGCCGCATTCAGGAGATTGCGCGTGCCCTCGTAATTGATGCGCCAGTGGGCATCAGGATCAGATGAGGTGAAGGCATGCGCGTAGCCAGCGCAGTGAAAAATGCACTCAATACCTTCGCAAGCCGTCATAAGGGAGTCGAAATTGAGGAGATCGCCGACGACCGCATTGGGGATAGCAGCATCATCACGCACCAACGCACGGTCGTCGGGTTGTAGCAGGCGGTGACCAATGAAGCCGGAGGCACCGGTGATTAAGACAGTTGTGCTCATAAGTACACCTCTAGAAATCCACAATAAATGATTTACTTTAACCCAACAATTTTCCGTAAAACGCTCCCATTTCGTCAGTAATCTTTTGGCGGGGAAACAACGTCAGCGTCCGCACCCGTGCCGCCTCACCCATTTCCCGACGTAAATCCCGATCTACTATTAGCTTTAATAAAGCCTGCGTTAGTGCGGCGACATCTCCGACAGGGAACAACAAGCCTGTCTTGCCGTCTTCCACCGCATCGGTAATCCCATAAATACGCGAAGCTACGGTCGGCACACTACTTGCGGCAGCTTCAATAATGACCTGACCAAAACCTTCACGATAGCTTGGCAGACAAAAAATATCCGCCGCAGCCATATAGCGTTCTGGATTGGCGGTAAAGCTGACTCTGCGCAATCGCTCACGATGCGCCCCACAAATTCCCTGCACGACCGCAAAGGGCACACCATCTTCCGCTCCTACCAGAATTAGAACCACATTAACCTTGTGCGAAGCAATTTCTGCGAACGCAGCAGCGAGATCGAGCATTCCTTTGTCGCGATTCAATCTCCCCACGAACAAGATAACAGTTTGTTCTTGACCTATATTCAACTCTGACCGCACCGCTTCTCTTACTTGCGTATCTGGATGAAACTGCTGCGCATCAACACCGCAGATTGAACCATGCCCGATGACAATACCTTTACTTTTCGGCAAGACACCTTCAGCCACTAGAAAATCACGCTGCGATGGACTATCCACAAAAATTTGTGTGGCGAATGACACAATCAACTTGTCGAACAACTTGAGTGCACCACGCTTCCAGCCCAGTTTGTTCGCCCAAACTTGCCCAGTAAAAGTATGCAACCGATTGGGAACACCCGCCAAAAAACCAGCCAGCATCGCCGATAATCCTGTCTTGGGCATGATGGAATGAACCAGATCAAAACGTTGGCGACGAAACAAAATCACCATCCGAACCAACACCAGCAAATCGCGCCATGGTGATGGCTTGCGTTCGATTGAAAGCGGAATGAATTTTGCATCAAGACCGCCTAGTATCTCTGCACTGTCTGGATGGCTAATAATCGTGATCGCCCATTTTTTTGCGGATGCGCGAATATGCCCTTTCATAAAGGAGTGCACTGCGGTAGGAACCGTTGCGACAAAACAAATCTTTTTCATTGCAACGCACGAAAATCGCTACGCAGACGAATCGTGTGCTTAAGTGTCGGTATCCGCGTGATTAATCTGACGTTGTCCACGAGTGCCTGATAATTGTAGTACTCATCATTAATTTCGCCATGCCCCAACATCTCGCGAAGCGAGTCGTAATGATGCACGAGTTCATGCAAACGATCGTAGTCCTCATTCAGATCCAGCCTCACCACACCGCATACAAATATCTTCCACAATTTCATGCTAGGACGACCATTGCACTTGATTACTTTCGACGAGATATTAGCCATAAGCAACTGAAATATCTTTGTGCGCAGTGAAATCTCCATATACAGATGTTGCAGTCATCTAAAATCTTCGGTATATCGTCATGTGATATTAGGTCAAATTTTATTTGAGAAATATCAACTTCTCCTATTTGCATCTGTAAGTTCTGTATTGTGTGCATCTTCTGCTAAATTTTCCAAAAACATCACGGTATATGATGTCTCGAAACGGAATTCTAGCGCGAAAATAACGAATGGATTTTAGCTTTTTGAAGATTACTTTTTGCGTGGAATTGATGATAATTTGAACGAAGATTTCAGCCATAATCCAATAAACTACTTCAGCAATCCGCTTGATCGATACCATTCGATGGTGCGAGCAAGCCCTGCTAGAGTCCCATGGGATGCTACCTTTCCGATATCCTTGGCAAACTTCTGATTCGAATATCTGACATCCCGTGTCATCGCTCGCACCCGTTGCCTAGTCAACGGTAGGTTGATGCGAAGGTGTTCTTCAACTACGTCGCAAAACCCGCCAAGCAACATACCGAATTCACGGGAAATTTTCATATCCCGCAATGAAGTGTTTAAGTGCGCCGATATTTCCTCGACCAGCGTTCCAAGAGGTACGGGGATGTCAGCACATATGTAAATATTGTTATGAGCAGCAACATTCTCGGCAACACTAAGTAGCACCTGCACAAAATCTTTGATGTAATAAAAATTCGTCGCGTTCTTGCCATCACCTATGAGAAAGAAATGTCGCCGCTGAATGGCTCTCACCAGTTCATAAACACTTCCGCGATGATACTCACCAAAAAGCTGCGTTGGCCGCAGGATAGTGAAATCCAATCCCTGACATCCGAGGGACTCCAGAATTTTCTCGGCACGCCGTTTGCTGCGACCATACTCGGTCAGCGGAAGTCCGTTAGTCTCATCGACAACAGTTTGCTCGTCAGCGGCATCGCCGGCACTAACACTGCTCACATAAACCAACCGGCAGTCGGCCTTGAGTGCGGCAGTGGCAACACGCTCTGTCGCCAATACATTGATGTCATTCAGGCGCTTCACGGTATCACGGTCTGCGCCAAGCCCCGAATATCCAGCCAAATGAAAGATCACTTCGATTTCCGGCAGATAGTGGTCGATATCTTCGCTGGTTAGATCAGCTCTAACCCAAGTGATAAGCTCGTTGCGGTCGGAAGAATCATGCGGCTTGCTTGAAAAATGTAGTGCCGTCGTTTCGATTCCGCAAGCCACCAGTGCCTCAAGCAGATGGACTCCTACGAAACCGCTGGCACCAGTCACAAGTGCTCTTTTCATCGGTAGCGACTCTGAAAAAGATACTGCGCAAGATCTTTATGAAATAAATGCATCTGTATCGAAATAACATTGCACTTCATGCTTGAATCCGCCGTGGCATTGAAAGCAGCAAACCAAAGATCATCTGGCCTGGCAAAAAAAACATAACGGGATAATGGAATGATGACAATACTAATAAAATTAATGGGAACGCGTTGTTTCTATTTATATTTGATAGGATTACCAATAGAATCAATAAAAAGCCAATGATGCCATTGGCTAAAAAGAATGCTAGAAACCCAAAATCTCCACCCCGATACTCACCCAAACCGCCAGTAATAAACATATACCATTCCATCCCCGCGAAATGTTCTTGAATTTGCGACAACTTAAAGTCAATCAAAAAATCGATATAATCAAAGCCAATTCTATCGTTATACGCATTTATTACGCTCTGCACTTCATCATGAAAAATACTGCCAAATAGCAATACGGATAAAAAGATTAATAATGACATTTGTATAGCAAATTTTCGATGCATCACCAATAGAAATAAAAATAAAATAGCCAATCCTGTCCCTGACAAAAAAACAAAAACAGTTGTTACCACTAGTAAGAATCGCCATCCCTGTATTTTAGTAATGGCCAATAACACGACCAGCAACGAGGAACCTACAGTAGCACTAGCACCAAAAGAATAAGGTCTTTGATAGTTCCCAGCACTAACAAAATCAGATACTGGTGCATCAATATGAGGGAAGTTTGGCAATACGCTTGCGTGAATAACTGTATTAATTAATGCCGCCTCAACTAGGGTCATAATGCACAGTGGCACAAGCACTTTACTAAGCGCATCTTCCCTGACAACAAGCACCTTAAAAAGAAAATAAAAAACAACCCACCCAAAATAAAACCGAAAGTCAATAATAATAATTCCAATATCTTTTATAAAAGACTGAGAAAATAACAGAAAAACCAATCCAAATAACAACAACCAATCAGAATTTGAAATTCTGATTCTTTTTCCAAAAAGAAT
>JAUYFZ010000138.1 GCA_030689585.1 Rhodocyclaceae bacterium
GGGAGGCTGGGAGGGGGATGGGGTCGGTAGATGCCCTAAGTTTCATCATGCAGGGTCTGCTTCGTGACCATGCGAGTTGGGTTGCTTTCGTGCCCAATCGCCCATGACATCCGCAAAATGGCGTGCCGTGATCGGGTCAATATCAAAGATGGTAAAGCGTCGGCCTTCCCGAATGCGCAGGCGTAGCATGGGCATCCCCCCCGCAGCAAATTCCATCTGCTGAAGTTCGATTTCCTGATTGCCCAAGGGCACCCGGAATTTGTCCAAGCTGGTTAATTTATCCATACCGCGTATCGTCGCATCGTCTGATGAGTGGCAACACTACCCGAACGGGTAGGGTGACTTACCTACCGGAGGTATGGCGCAGTGCTCGTGCCCTCCTTAAGATTGTCTTAATCGAAATTCAGGTTGCCTGCAATGTCACCCGACGTTGCGGGTTCCACTTCAACACAGCCCTAGATAGGAGACGTTTCATGGTCAAGCCGATGCATCCCACCCCCATGCTGGACGAGCTCGAAAAAGGCCCTTGGCCGAGCTTTGTGACCGGTATCAAACGACTGGCAAAAGATAACAACATGGCGGTCGACCTGCTCGGTCAACTGGAACATTCCTACGAAACCCGCATGGGCCACTGGAAAGGCGGCACGCTCGGTGTCATAGGTTACGGGGGCGGCATCATCCCGCGCTTCTCAGAAATCAAGAACCCGGACGGGGGCTATCGCTTTCCGGATGCGGGTGAATTCCACACGTTGCGCATCATGCCCGCCGCTGGTATGCACTACGACACCAACACGCTGCGTCAGCTCTGCGATGTGTGGGTCAAGCATGGCTCCGGCCTTATCGCATTGCATGGTCAATCTGGCGACATCATGTTCCAGGGGGCCGACAGTGCCAGCGTTCAAAAAGCCTTCGATGAATTCAATGAAATGGGCTTCGATTTAGGCGGTGCGGGTCCCGCTCTGCGCACTTCCGCGTCCTGCATTGGTGCTGCACGCTGCGAACAGTCCTGTTTCGATGAGGCCAAAGTACATCACCTCGTGATCAACGAGTTCCTAGATGAGCTACACCGTCCTGCCCTCCCCTACAAGTTCAAGTTCAAGTTTTCCGGTTGCCCGAACGACTGCACGAACTCGATTCAGCGTTCCGACTTCGCCACCATCGGCACTTGGCGCGACAATATCCAGACAGATGACGCAATGGGCCAGACATGGTTCGCAAAACACGGGGTCAACGAGCTGGTCAATGATGTCATCGGCATGTGTCCCACCCGCGCCCTCCAGCTCAAGGCGACCAAGGATGTCAAGAAGTCCGCCGAAATCTCTAGCCTGACACTGGACGGCAGTCAATCTCTGGAAATCGACAACAAGAGCTGTGTGCGCTGTATGCACTGCGTCAACGTGATGACAGGAGCTTTGGCTCCCGGCAAAGACAAAGGGGTCTGCATCCTGATCGGCGGTAAGAGCGTGCTAAAAATCGGGGCTTCCATGGGAACCGTCGTTGTCCCCTTCATGAAACTCGATTCGGATGAGGACTACGAAAACTACCTCGATCTTTGTCATCGCGTCATGGATTTCTTCGCTGATAACGCGCTAGAGCATGAGCGCACCGGTGAAATGATTGACCGCATTGGCTTGGCCTCCTTCTTGGAAGGCATTGAAGTCGACGTGGATGCCAACATGATCAATCGTCCGCGAATGAATCCCTACGTCAACATGGCTGACTGGCCCGTAGCGGCTGCTTAATCACACGCACAGGAGAATACATAAAAATGTCTCAACCTCAATCCGCAGCAGCCCCTGTCCGCAAGCCTGTTGAAGGCTTTCTCGACAACAAGAAATTTCTGCACCCGAAATTTGCTGCCAACTACGGCAACTGGAAGACGCATGACCGTCCGCGTCCCGGTGTGTTGCACCACGTTTCCAAAACCGGCGACGAAGTTTGGTCGATTAAATGTGGCACACAGCGACAAATGGATCACTACACGGTTCGCAACCTGTGCGACATCGCCGATAGCCACGGTGAGGGCTTTATGCGCTTCACCATGCGCTCATGCGTCGAGTTTCCGGTGTCCACAGAAGCCAAAGTCGCCCCACTGATCGCCGAGCTGGAGAAAAACGGCTTCCCAGTCGGCGGCACGGGTAACTCAGTCTCCATGGTTGCTCACACGCAAGGCTGGTTGCACTGCGACATTCCCGGCACCGATGCGTCAGGGGTCGTCAAATCCATGATGGACGATCTGATTGATGAGTTTAGGCATGAAAACATGCCCAACCGCGTCAAGTTATCTACCTCCTGCTGCGAGATCAACTGCGGCGGTCAAGCTGACATCGCCGTGGTGGTGCAATACACCAAGCCCCCGAAGATCAATCACGATCTCGTGTCTGCCATTTGCGAACGTCCCACGGTCGTGGCCCGTTGCCCGGTGGCCGCCATCCGTCCGACCATCATCAATGGCAAGCCGTCCCTCGAAGTCGACGAAAAGAAATGCGTCTGCTGCGGAGCCTGCTTCCCTCCCTGCCCCCCCATGCAGATCAACGATCCCGATGCCAACAAGATCGCCATCTGGGTCGGCGGCAAGAACTCCAACGCCCGTAGCAAGCCGACCTTCCACAAACTGGTGGCCGCTGGCCTGCCCAACAACGCACCGCGCTGGCCTGAAGTCAATGCCGTCGTTCGCAGAATCCTCATGGCTTACAAAGCGGATGGTCGTCCTTGGGAGCGTATGGGGGAATGGATTGACCGTATCGGCTGGCCGGCATTCTTCGAGAAGACCGATCTGCCCTTCACCAAGCACATGATCGATGACTGGCGCGGTGGTCGGGTAAACCTCAACGCCTCTACGCACCTCCACTTCTGAACTCATTTTCCAAAGAGTGCATCCATGATCTTTTCAATACTCGTCAACGAAGGCCCGTATCAGCATCAGGCTTCGGACACCGCTTTCAACTTTGCGAAAACCGTCCTATCCAAGGGCCACACCATTTTCCGCGTGTTTTTCTATCACGACGGCGTTAACAATGGCACGCGTTTAACCACGCCGCCTCAAGATGATCGCAACGTCATCGCCAAATGGACGAAACTGGCCCAGGACAGCGAACTCGATATGGTTGTCTGCGTCGCTGCGGCACAACGCAGGGGCATCGTCGATGAAGGGGAAGCCAAGCGCAACGGCAAAGATGCCACTAACCTAGCCCCGGGATTTCGTATCTCTGGTCTCGGTCAGTTGATCGAAGCCGGTATTCAATCTGACCGCATAGTCACATTCGGCGATTAAGGGGACGAACAATGACTATTAAAAAATTTATGTTCGTCAACCGCAAGGCACCTTACGGAACGATCTACGCGCTGGAATCCTTGGAAGTTGTCTTAATCGGTGCGGCCTTCGAGCAGGATGTCTCCATGGCCTTCACGGATGACGGCGTCTATCAACTCAAAAAAGGACAAAACACCAAGGCCATCGGGATCAAAGGTTTCGAAAAAACCTACGGCGCATTGGAAGATTACGATGTCACCAAGCTGTATGTCGATCAGGAATCCCTGACGGCTCGCGGATTGACCGCCGAAGATCTGTGCGTGCCTGTCGAAGTTGTCTCGCGTGCCGAACTCGGCAAACACATGGAGGCGCAGGACGTTGTCCTGTCGTTCTAAGGAAGAAACCACATGTTAAATATCATCAATAAAACTCCCTGGGATCGGCCCGCACTGGATGCCGCCCTGCAATGCGCCGATGGCGGTTCCATTCTTCTGATCGAAGATGGTGTCTATGCGGCCACCCGTGGCAGTGCCTCCGAAGCTCGTCTTAAGGATGCCATGGGACGTTTGAAAATCTACGCACTCGGCCCTGATCTGGAAGCCAGAGGTGTCGCTGATCGGCTCACCGAAGGTGTCACCGTCGTTGGTTATGACGGCTTCGTTGATCTCGTCGCTGAAAACAAAACCTGCCAGTCCTGGCTCTAACCCACCCTAAACAAGGAGAAACAACATGGGATTTGAAGTTAACGGTAAAACCTACGAAACCGACGAAGAAGGTTATCTGGTCAACATCACCGACTGGGATGAAGCGGCAGGGGGAGAACTGGCCAAGCAAGAAGGCATCCCCATGTCTGAAAGTCATTGGGAAGTCGTCAACTTCCTGCGCGACTACTACAGCGAGTTCCAAATCGCCCCAGCGGTGCGCGTGCTAACCAAAGCCATCGGCAAAAAGCTCGGACCAGAAAAAGGCAACAGCCAGTATCTGTATGAACTGTTCCCCTATGGCCCGGCCAAACAAGCTTGCAAAATTGCAGGTCTGCCGAAGCCCACTGGTTGTATTTGAGACCCTGCGTCTAGCCCACTAGCGAACCTCCATGAACATTCTCATCGCGATTCTGTTCTACGCCGCCACCGCGATCTTTGTCATCGGTTTGATGATAAAGATCGTCGAGTTCGCACGCACGCCGGCCCCATTGTTGATCCCGACCACACCGGGGCCTACGACAGCCAGTGGTGTTGTTTTCCGGATGTTCCGCGAAGTCGTGTTCTTTGAAAGCCTCTTCAAAGGCAGTCTCTGGATATGGGCATTCGGTGCCATGTTCCATTTTGGCCTGGCTTTAGTGGTGGTGCGTCACCTGCGGTATTTCGTCGAACCCGTCTGGACATGGGTCGCCATTCTCCAGCCCTTCGGCATGTATGCAGGTTTTCTCATGGTCGCTGGTTTGGGCGGGCTGATGGCACGACGCATTCTGGTTGAACGCATTCGTTATATTTCAACGCCCTCGGATCACCTGATGTTGGTTCTGTTGCTTCTGATTGGATTAACAGGATTAGGCATGAAGTTCTTCATGCACACGGACATTGTGGCCGTGAAAGCATTCTTCATTGGTCTGATGTGTGGCGACATTCAGCCGTTGCCTGTCCATCCAGGACTCTATATTCATCTGTTATCCGTCGCGGTTCTGATGATCGTGTTTCCCTTCAGCAAACTGCTGCACGCACCGGGCATCTTCTTTAGCCCCACTCGCAATCAAATCGACAATCCGCGAGAGAAGCGTCATATCGCCCCTTGGGCGGCTGCATTGGAGGCGAAAAACTAACATGGCCGGTCCAGACATCAAGGCTCCCGCCTACCGCACGATCCCCATCATTCCGGCCCTTCAACCGGATTCAATGGCGCATCTCAAGTGTTATGTCGCCAAAGAGAACATTCAAGAAGCCTTGGGTTTCAAGGGCAAGTTGTCGGACAACTGGCAGGAAACCCACGATGCGGTCATCGCCCGTATGGGTGAACTGCTTAAAAAATACCGCTCACTGCGCGTCTTCATGGATTCCTGTGTCCATTGCGGTTCCTGCACCGATAAATGCCACAATTTCATTGGCACGGGCGATCCCAAAAACATGCCCGTGGCACGTCAAGACTTGTTGCGCTCGGTGTATCGTCGCTATTTCACCGTCGCAGGAAAATTATTTCCTGCTCTCGTCGGCGCACGCGATTTAACCCGCGAAGTACTCGACGAGTGGTACAACTATTTCTGGCAATGCACAGAATGCCGTCGCTGCTCGGTCTTCTGTCCCTACGGAATTGACACCGCCGAGATCACCATGGCCGCCCGCGAACTCCTCGATTTCGTCGGCTACGGTCAAAAATACTCCAATGAAATCATTGGCAAGGTTCACAAAATTGGCAACAACCTAGGGCTTCCCGGTCCAGCGTTGCTCGATACCTTGCAAGGTCTCGAAGAAGATGTCAAAGACGAAACCGGTTTTGATGTCAGGTTCCCGTTGGATGTTTACGGGGCGGAAGTGCTCTTTGTGACTCCTTCTGCGGACTTCTTTGCAGAACCCCATATCGAAAGCACCATCGGCTACGGCAAAGTGTTCCATGCGGCAGGCATATCGTGGACGATGTCCACCAAAGCGTCTGAAGCCGGAAACTTTGGCATGTTCATTGGTAGTTACGATCAGCTCCGAAAAGTAGCCATGCGTGTTCGTGAAGCCGCACTGGAGCTTGGTGTCAAACGCATTGTCGTTGGTGAATGTGGTCATGCTTGGCGTGTTGCTTATGCCTTCTGGAATACATTGACCGGCATTGGAGCCGGTGCTAAAGACCCTTTTGCCATCGAACTACAAAAGCAACTGGATCATCGCTACAAGCAACCGACTCACATTTGCGAATTCACGTGGGATCTGATCCAGCAGGGTCGACTTAAATTCGATAAAGAAGCCAATGATCATCGCATCATTACCTTCCATGACTCCTGTAACGTTGCCCGTGGTTCGCGCATGGGTGATTACGCGGGCGGTCAATTCGAGATTCCGCGTCATGTCATTCGAGCGGTCGCCAACAATTTTCACGATATGGCCCCAGAAACCATCGGTGAGAAGACATTCTGCTGTGGGGGAGGCGGTGGTGTATTGAATGACGAACTCATCGAACTGCGTGTAAAAGGTGCGCTTCCCCGCATGGAAGCCCTCCAACGCGTGGTTGACGATCACGGGGTCAATTTCATGGCACTCATCTGCGCTATCTGCAAAGCACAATTTTCCAAGGTCGTCCCCTACTACGGATTCAAGAGCGGCATGATTGGCGGAGTCCATCAACTCGTCAGCACAGCCATCAAACTCGGCAACGAACAGTAAATAAAATACGGAGAAACAATCCATGTCCGCAACGCCTCAGACAGCCACGCCCTCTCAAGCAACCACCTACCGTCGTTATAAGGACGGCGATACCGAATATAAACGTTCGCAAGAAAAACTCTTCAAGGCAAGTTGGACCTACAAGTGTCCCACCTATGTTCAGTCGACCCCTCCCTGCCAGGGAAAGTGTCCGGCGGGCGAAGACATTCGTAGCTGGCTCAATATCGCACGCGGCGTTGAAAAACCTCCCGTCGGTCCCGATGGCAAGCCGTCCATGCCATGGCAGGAATACGCTTGGCGGCGTGTGACTGAATGCAACCCCTTCCCCGCCGTGATGGGACGTGTCTGCCCAGCACCTTGCCAAGGCGGTTGCAATCGAGTCAAAGTGGATGACTACGTCGGCATCAACTCCATCGAACAGTTTTTGGGCGACTATGCCATTGAAAAAGGCTTGACTTTCCCGAAACCAGAAAAGGAAACCGGCAAGAAAATCGCCATCGTGGGAGGCGGTGTCGCCGGTCTGTCTTGTGCCTATCAAATGCGCCGTAAAGGACATAGCTGCACGATTATCGAAGCCTACGGTCGGCTCGGTGGCATGTTGGCCTTTGGTCTGCCGGATTACCGGACAACCCAAGATGTCGTCAATGCCGAAATCAATCGCATCACCGATATGGGCAACATCGAAGTTCGCCTCAACACCCGTGTGGGCAAAGATGTGTCGCTCGATGAACTCCGCACGCAGTTTGATGCCGTCTTCATCGCCATCGGTGCTCAAGGCGGCACGAAGCTGGATATTCCCGGCTCCGACGCGCCTAACTGCGTAGATGCCCTGTCTCTCCTGCGTCAATACAACGAAGGCAATCTTAAAACTGTCGGCAAAAATGTCGTCGTCATCGGGGGGGGGAAAACCGCCATGGATGCCGCCGCCGTGGCCCGTCGTGTGGGAGACAATGGCACTGCACACACCAATGTCGTCATCGCCTATCGTCGCACCGTGGCCGAAATGCCTGCGGACAAGCATGAGCTGGATGCGGTCGTCACCTCCGGTGTCGTGATGAACCCCTGTGTCATTCCTCTCTCCGTCGTCAAGAACGCGGAGGGCAACGCGGTCGCACTGCGCGTTTCCGATGTCGAGTGGGTCAACAAGAAAATGGTCATCAAAGAAGGCACGGAACACGATATTCCTGCCGATCTCATCGTCTCTGCCGTCGGTCAGTTCATCGAATGGAATGGCATGGACGGTCTTAAGAATGCCAAGGACAAGGCAAACGTCGACAAGATGCTGCAAGTTCAAGCACAAGCGGGTGTCTTTGTGGGAGGCGATGCCATCACCCCTGACCTTCTGACCACCGCCATCGGCCACGCCCGTATCGCCTCCGGCGGTATCCACGACTATGTCACCACGGGAGCCGCCACCAAACGCCCCAACGTCGACAAAGCCCTGTTCAGCTTGCAAGAGGATCTCGTCAAACGGGGTGTCAAATTCGACACCGTCCCGGAAGGCTATACAAAAGCCACCTGCGACAACAAAAATGCCATTCACAACTTCGATGATCGTGCCGATCGCTATGTCATCAAAGCTGAAGAGCTGTTCCTAGGCCACTTCACGGCGACAAAGCGCAATGTCCGTGCTTTCAGGCCGGTCGAAGCCAGTAACGTTCTGGGAGATCATGCCGAACATACGTGGGGAAAATTGACAGAAGCGCAAGTTCAGGCGGAAGCCAAACGCTGCATGAGCTGCGGTATGTGTTTTGAATGCGACAACTGCGTCATCTACTGCCCGATGGGAGCCGTTAAGCGCGTTCCCAAGAAGGACATGACCCCCGCTCGCTATGTCATTACGGATTACAGCAAATGTATCGGTTGCCACATCTGCAAGGACGTTTGTCCGACGGGTTACATTCAGATGGGCTTGGGTGGAGAAGGTAATTAACATGCTCACCATTCACCGCCTAAGCCTCCGATGCGCGACAGCAGCGATATGTGCTGTCATCGCCGCCTCAGCTTGGGCGGGTGGGCTACCCGCTAAACCGGTCATCAAGATCGAGAATCCGGGAACTAAATGTGTTGCTCCTGCGGAAGAAATGCGGCGCAATCACATGGAGTTGCTCAAACATCAACGCAATCTGACGATGCGTGAAGGAGTGCGAGGGCAAGCCAACGCAGCCAGCCTGAACGCTTGTGTGGAATGTCATGCCAGCAAGACAAATAACTCGGTCCTCGGTTCCGATGAACATTTCTGCCAAAGCTGCCACAGCTATGCGGCCGTCAAACTGGATTGTTGGGATTGTCATCAGCCCAAAGCGAACCCTAACTTGCATGGCGAATCGCCACCCCGCATGATGAAATTTAGGGCATCTACCGACACCATCCCCCTCCCAGCCTCCCCCTTGAAGGGGGAGGAGGCTAACTCCCTCCCCTTCAAGGGGAAGGAGGCTAACTCCCTCCCCTTCAAGGGGAGGGTTGGGGAGGGGATGGGATATGTA
>JAUYFZ010000141.1 GCA_030689585.1 Rhodocyclaceae bacterium
TGGATACCGGCCCGATGCTGATGAGGGAAACCCTTGCAATCGATCCTACTGACACAACAGCCACCCTTCACGACAAGCTGGCGTTACTCGGCGGACCGTTGATCGTTGCCGCGTTACTAAAGCTAGATTCGCAAGATTCGCAAGATTCGTTAACCCCCACACCGCAACCGGAAGCGGGCATGATCTACGCGCACAAGATCATGAAATCAGAAGGCGTGATCGATTGGCAACAACCGGCGATTGTCCTCGAACGCAGGATTCGTGCGTTCGACCCTTTCCCCGGTTGTACGACAGAATTACAGGGAATCCCGCTCAAAATATGGAAAGCGACGGCACGGCCAGCGTCGTCAGGCCAACCCGGTATCTGCCTGCAAACCACGAAAGAAGGGATTCTGGTGGCCTGTGGTGAAGGAGCCTTGCTCATCACCGAAGCACAACGTGCCGGAGGCAAACGCATGGCGGCATTCAACCTGTTGCACGGCGTATAATCCTGCCCATGGACATTCGCTCTCACCTCATTGATCTGCTACGCACGGCATTGGCCAGTGTCGCCCCCAACGTAACCGCCGACATTCATCTCGAACGTCCCAAGGAAGCGACGCACGGTGATTTCGCGAGTAACTTAGCCATGCAAATAGCTCGTGTCCTGAAAGACAATCCTAGAAAAATAGCGGAACGGCTGGTGCGTGAACTCCCTGTCTCCCTTTATGTCGATAAAGTTGAGGTGGCCGGAGCCGGTTTTCTCAATTTCCGGCTCTCACAGGAAGCCAAGGTGGCTGCTGTCAAAACGGCCTTGCAATTGGGCGAATTGTTTGGACGCAATGGGGCCTCTCATAAGAAAAAAATTCAGGTGGAATTTGTGTCTGCTAATCCCACGGGGCCCCTGCATGTCGGGCACGGTCGGGGGGCATCTTATGGCGCGAGTCTGGCGAACCTTCTTAGCTTTGCCGGACACCAAGTCTGCCGCGAATACTATGTGAATGATGCCGGTCGTCAGATGGATATTCTGGCGGTGTCGACTTGGCTTCGTTATCTTGATTTCCACGGCGAGAAAGTTCCCTTTCCGTCCAACGCCTATCAGGGCGATTATGTGCGCGACATGGCACGCCAGATCAGCGATGCCCACGGCGACCGCTACGTGCACCCCGCCCCCGCCGTTATGGCCTGCGTGCCTCCCCTGAAAACGGCAGACGATGGCAGCACGAATGCCGAAGCGCATCTGGATGGACTCATTGCCTCGGCCCGCGACCTGCTCGGCGAAGAATGGGAATATATCCATCAACATGCCTTAACCGAACAACTCGCCGATTGCCGCGAAGACTTAGAAGAATTTGGCATTCATTTCGACTGCTGGTTTTCCGAACGTGCGCTTTACGACACGGGTATGGTTGAAAAAGTGGTGACCGCGCTGGAAAAGCGGGGGCATCTCTATGTGCAAGATGGCGCGAAATGGTTCCGAAGCACGGCCTTTGGCGATGAAAAAGACCGCGTCGTCCAGCGAGAAAACGGGCTTTTTACCTACTTCGCCTCGGATATCGCCTATCACGCCAACAAATTCGAACGCGGTTTTGATCGAGTGATCGACATCTGGGGGGCCGATCATCATGGTTATGTCCCTCGCGTTCGGGGGGCATTGAAGGCATTGGGACTGGCAGAAGAAAAACTCGATGTCACGCTGGTGCAGTTTGTCAGCCTCTTCCGCGATGGAGCCAAAGTGTCGATGTCCACCCGTGCGGGGAGTTACGTGACCTTGCGCGAATTGCGTGAAGAAGTCGGCCTCGATGCGGCTCGCTTCTTTTACTTACTCCGAAAATCCGATCAGGCACTGGATTTTGACCTGACGCTAGCCAAAACGGAATCTGCGGACAATCCTGTCTATTACATCCAGTATGCCCATGCCCGCATTTCGTCCGTTCTGGAACAGTGGGATGGCAACCTGGCAGAGCTGGCGACCACCGATTTGTCCGTGTTGTCTACGGACAGAGAGTTCGCCCTGTGTGCGCATGTGGCGGCATTCCCCGAAATCGTCATGATGGCATCCACTGATCTCGCGCCACACGCGCTGGCCTTTTATCTACGCGAACTGGCGGCCGATTTTCATGGCTGGTATAACGCGGAGCGACTGTTAGTCACAGACACCGCCCTTTGTAATGCCCGCATCGCACTGGCTGTCGCTGTGCAGCAAGTATTGAAAAATGGCTTGCGCATCTTGGGAGTCACTGCTCCTGACTCTATGTAATCCTCACCGTACAACCCTATGGCCAACCTTCATCGTCTTCCTTCCAAAGGAAAACAGCCCACCTCCTCTCATCGCACGAGCCGGGGGGGCATGTTGCTGGGTGTCTTCGCGGGCTTGGTCGTCGGGGTTCTCGTTTCTTTCGGCATCGTTTGGTATTTGAACAAAACCCCGCTCCCCTTCCAGAACAAAGTTGACCGCATCGAATCCCTGCCAACCCTCACCGGCGAAGAACCTCCTCTGCCGGGCAAACCCGGTGACAAAGTGGAAGATCGTCGTCGTTTCGAGTTCTACGACATTCTGACGCAGGGGCAAGGACAGGTCTCAGAAACAAGGTCTGCCCCTTCCGTTGCCATATCCGCAGCCGCATCTTCCCCTACTACACCGCCCGCACCTCCTCCTCCCCCCACCGCACCGATAGCCGCTGACACGGTGCTTTATCTTCAAGTGGGTGCTTTTCCAAAGGTTGCTGATGCGGATCGTCTGAAAGCAAAAATGTCCATGCTGGGGGCAGAAGTGAACATCCAGGAAGTCAATCTTCCCGAAAAGGGCATCATGCACCGTGTGCGCATTGGCCCATTCGACACACCGGAAGAGATGAACCGGGTGCGTACGCGTTTGATGGATAACGGTGTGCAAAGCAGCGTTGTCAAAGTAAAAACCACAAAAGGGAATTAACCATGAAAAACCTGTTGTTAGCCGTCTGTGTTGCCGTATTGACCACCCAGGCCATGGCGGTGGAATTCAAGGAAGGTCAGCATTACACGACCTTCAATCCGCCGCGCATTACCGAAACACCGGGGAAAATCGAAATAGCCGAATTTTTCTGGTACGGCTGCGCCCACTGCTTCAACTTTGAACCCATCCTGCATAAATGGGTCAAGAAACTCCCCGCTGATACGGCTTTCCGGCGTATTCCCGCTGTATTCCCTGGCAAAGACGGCAAACCGGGCAACTGGGCTAACGGGGCGAAAATCTATTACACGTTGGAAGCCATGGGGCTTCTGGAAAAACTGCACGGTGAAGTTTTCGATGCCATGAACATCGACCGAACAAACCTGCAAGATGAAAAAATCTTGCGTGACTGGTTGTCCAAAAAAGTCGACACCAAAAAATTCTTTGATATTTTTGGCTCTTTTGCCATACAGAGCAAAGTTCAGCGAGCACAACAGCTCACCTTGCAATACAACCTGACAGGCGTACCTGCCGTCGTGGTGGATGGCCGGTATATGCCATCTTCCGGCGGAGCAGGCAGCCATGACGAAATCACCGAGATTCTCGATCAACTGATTGTCAAGGCACGTCAGGCCGGAGGAAAGAATGCGGGCAACTCGCATGGTCGGTAAGCCCACCCCTGTCACATGAAATCCGTTCAATGCGATTAAACGCCCGCCCCCCTTCGCCCCCCTCTCGGGGGGGGCTAAACGGCTCGCTACGCTCGGTTGATACGAGGTGCTCCGAATTAACTTTTTCATGTTTTCTGGTTATTTCACGTTAACGGGCATGGCGAATCGCCACCC
>JAUYFZ010000145.1 GCA_030689585.1 Rhodocyclaceae bacterium
GAGGGAGACTATCATGTCAGCGATATGGCATGTCACCCACTACAAACCGCATAGAGCCTATGAGAGTAACCAAAGCGGGGCTTGAAGTTCATATCGATGAAAGAAGAAAATGCAACATGGAATAAACCCGCATATTTGTTCGTTTATGATGGAGCACTTATGTGGAACATAGGATTCATTGACGATGAGCAGATTATCTTCCTTTTTATGCGCACTTCTGATGGCGATGCCCGCATTTTCACAGACGGTGACGCTGAACGCACGCGAGGTGGAACTGACCTATCCTGCCGAAGCCGTGGTGGAGGCGGTGCGGCAGGCGACGGTGGCCGCTCAGGTGTCGGGGCGACTCGTGGAGGTGCGGGTGGACGTGGGTCAGAGAGTCGCCAAAGGACAGGTGTTGATGCGGCTCGACACCCGCGAGGCGGTGGAAAGTGCGGCGGGGGTGCAGGCCCAGTTGATTCAGGCCAAAGCGGCATTCGAGCGAACACGCAACCTGCACGCGCAAAAGTTTATCAGTGGGGCCGCCCTGGATAAGGCCGAGGCGGACTATAAAGCGGCGCAGGCCGCCGCCGGGGTCAGTGGGGCCGCCCTTTCTCACGGAACCGTCACGGCTCCCATTGCGGGTATTGTCGCGCAGCGACATGCGGAATTAGGGGAGATGGCGACCCCAGGTAGACCTCTGATGACGCTGCATGATCCGAAGGGACTGCGTGTCGTGGCCAGCATTCCTCAAAACAAGTGGGTCGACGTGAAACGGATGCTAAAGGCGAAGCTGGAGTTTCCAGAAACGGGGCAGTGGAGTGAAGCGACCCGCGTGGAAGTTCTGCCTGTGGCCGATGGCCGTAGTCATACCATGACGGCGCGTTTATATCTGTCGGATGACGTGAAGGACGTGATCCCCGGCATGGCGGTGCGTGCTCATTTTGTGATCGGGTCGGCCAAGAAGTTGACCGTGCCACCGAAAGCCGTGATTCGTCGGGGCGAGGTCATCGCTGTTTATGTCATGGATGCTCAAAACACCCCGCGCCTGCGTCAAGTTCGGCTGGGAGAAATGCAGGGGAATGGAGAATGGGAAGTGTTGGCCGGGTTGAGCGTGGGTAACCAAGTGAGTCTGGAGCCGATTCAATCCGGCATCACGCTCAAGAATCCAAAATAGGCGGACGACATGGGCATTTCCGGTCGTATCGCGGCTTATTTCCTTCGCAATTCCCTCACCCCGCTCATTGCGTTGATGGCCCTGTTGCTCGGCATATTCGCCACGGTGATTACCCCGCGTGAAGAAGAACCGCAGATCAATGTCACGATGGCGAACGTCTTTATCCCCTTTTCGGGGGCTTCGGTACGGGATGTTGAAAATCTGGTCACCCGACCGGCAGAGCAGGTGTTGTCGCGCATTGCCGGGATCGAACATGTGTACTCCGTATCGCAACCGGGCATGGCGGTCATTACGGTTCAGTTTCAGGTCGGTGAAGATCCGATTCAAGCATTGGTGCGGCTCTACGACACCATCAATTCGCACAAGGATTGGGTGTCGCCGGAACTGGGCGTGGGCGAACCCATCATCAAACCGCGTGGCATTGACGATGTGCCGATTGTCGCGCTCACTTTTTGGAGTACCGATCCAGAAAAAACGAGTTTTGAAATGCAGCAGGTGGCGCGTGCGATAGAAGCGGATTTAAAACGCATTCACGGCACGCGAGATGTGGTGACGATAGGCGGCCCGGGTCATGTGATTTGCGTGACGATGGTCGTGGATCGCATGAACGCCTACGGTATTACGGCGCAGGATTTGAAAGCGGCTCTTCAGTTATCCAATGCCTCCCAACCCGCCGGTCGTCTCGTGGCTGACAACCGCGAGCTGTTGGTGCAGACAGGCACTTATATCGAATCCGCCGCCGAGGTCAGAAATCTGGTGGTGGGGGTTTACGATAAAAAACCGGTGTTCATGGACGATGTGGCCCTCATTATCGACGGCCCGGATCAGCCCAGCCGCGCCGTTTGGCACGGCTCGAAAACCGGAGAGCTTCCCGCTGTGACCTTATCGGTATCCAAGAAACCGGGCGTGAATGCCGCCGATGTGGCCGCTGCCGTGATCGAACGAGCGGAGGCACTGAAAGGCACGGTGATTCCCGACGGGGTTGAATTCACCGTCACCCGCAACTACGGCGAAACGGCGACCGAGAAGGCACAAAAGCTCATCGGCAAGCTGGCTTTTGCGACTGCCTTCGTGGTGTTGCTGGTGTTGTTCGCGCTGGGCAAGCGAGAAGCGGTGATCGTGGGGGTAGCAGTCACCTTGACGCTGGCCGCCACGCTTTTTGCTTCTTGGGCGTGGGGATTTACGCTCAACCGGGTATCGCTTTTCGCCTTGATTTTTTCCATCGGGATTCTGGTCGACGATGCCATCGTGGTGGTGGAAAACATTCATCGGTGGCAGGGCTTATATCCCGAAAAAACGCTGGCTGAAATCATTCCCGGGGCGGTCGACGAAGTGGGTGGGCCGACGATTCTGGCGACCTTCACCGTCATTGCAGCCTTGTTGCCCATGGCGTTTGTATCGGGCCTCATGGGGCCGTACATGAGTCCTATTCCAATCAATGCCTCGATGGGCATGTTCATTTCGTTGGCGATTGCGTTTGTCATCACTCCCTGGTTGGCCTTGAAGTTGATGGTTCCGACACGCCATGCGCAAGGGGACGATAAAACGACGGTGATGCTGGATCGAGTGTTCCGTCGTTTTATGATGCCGTTTCTGGAACGAAAATCCGCCCGACGCAAGCTGTGGATCGGCATTGTCGTCGCCATTCTGGCTTCCGTGTCGCTGGGGCTAGGAAAGCTCGTGGTGTTAAAAATGCTGCCCTTCGACAACAAGAGTGAATTTCAGGTGGTGCTCGACATGCCGGTGGGCACGCCGCTGGAAGAAACGGTGCGAGTGCTGAAGGAGATGTCGGTCGATATTGCTCAAGTGCCGGAAGTTAAGGACTATCAAATTTATGCCGGCACGGCCGCCCCCATCAACTTCAATGGGCTGGTGCGACAGTACTATCTGAGGACGGCCCCTGAAATGGGCGACATTCAGGTCAATCTGGTCGGCAAGCAGGAGCGTCATCGTCAAAGCCACGAGATCGCAGTGAGTGTGCGCGACAAGGTGATGGCGACGGCCCGTGCGTCAGGGGGGAATGCCAAGGTGGTGGAAGTGCCGCCAGGCCCCCCCGTGCTTTCCCCGATCGTCGCCGAGATTTATGGCCCCGATGCACCCGGGCGGCTCGACATGGCTCAAAAGGTGCGGCGTGCTTTTGAAGGCACGCCGGACATTCTGGGGGTCGATGACAGCATCGACGAAAAGGCCGAGAAAATCGTGCTTCGGGTGAATCAGGCCAAAGCGGCCGCGTTGGGAATCGCCCAGAAGGACATCGTCGACACCGTGCGCATGGGATTGTCCGGCGAAAACGTGACTCCGGTGCATGAAGGCGATGCCCAACATGAAATTCCGGTACGGATCATCCTGCCCGCAGAACAGCAGTCGACGCTCGACTCTCTGCTCAAGCTCAAGGTGCGGGGGCGCGAGGGAAATCTCGTGCCCGTGTCGGAGGTTGTAGAAGTCAGAAGAACGCTACGCGAGAAAATCATCATGCACAAAGACCTCCTGCCCGTCGTTTATGTGACCGGCGACATGGGAGGAAAACTCGATTCGCCGTTGTATGGCCTGTTCGATATTCGCTCGGCGTTGCCCGAAGGGTTAAGCGAATACTTCATTGCACAGCCCAAGGACCCTTACGCCGGTTATGCCATGAAATGGGACGGCGAATGGCAGGTAACTTTCGAGACTTTTCGTGACATGGGGGCCGCCTATGCCATTGGTCTTATTCTGATTTATCTTCTGGTGGTGGCGCAATTTGCAAGTTATCGCATCCCGCTCATCATCATGGCCCCGATCCCGTTGACGATTATCGGGGTTATGCCCGGCCATGCACTGTTGGGCCAGCAATTCACGGCCACGTCCATGATCGGCATGATCGCGTTAGCCGGCATCATCGTGCGCAATTCCATTTTGTTGGTGGATTTCATCAACGATCAGGTAGCAAGCGGCATGGATTTGAGAGAAGCGGTGATTCGTTCGGCCGCCATTCGTGCCAAACCGATAGCACTGACCGGCCTGGCCGCCATGCTGGGCGCGCTCTTCATTCTGGACGACCCCATCTTTTCTGGGCTTGCCATCAGCCTAATTTTTGGCATTCTGGTGTCCACCGTCCTCACATTGATCGTCATTCCCGTGCTGTATTTCTCAATCAAAGAGTAGAATCCGGTCATCCATTGAAAATATATCGCTATGCAGCCCTGTTCTGAAATCATCGCCGGAATGAAAGTATTGATTGTCGACGACACGACAACCAATCTGCATATTTTGAGGGCATTCCTTGGAAAGCTCGGTTGCAAGGTTTTTCTGGCAGAAAACGGTGCGCTGGGTGTGGCGGCGTTTATACGCGAAGCTCCTGATCTTGTACTGATGGATGTCATGATGCCGGTCATGGACGGCTATGAAGCGACGCGCCAGATCAAGATGTTGAGTCCAGATCGCTGGGTTCCCGTCATCTTTCTATCCGCACTGGATAAGGACGAAAGTCTGGTCACCGGGTTGGAAGCAGGCGGTGACGACTACCTTTCTAAACCGGTCAACTTCGTCGTTCTCCAAGCCAAGATTTGTTCTTTCGCCCGCACCGTAAAAATGCAATCAGTTGTGCGCGATTACATGGTGTCGTTGCAAAAATATCATGATGAACGGGAAGCCGAGAATGTCTTGGCGAACGGCATCATGGATCGGTTGGCCCAGCGAGGCCAGTCGGAAGATGCCCATGTTTATCGCTGGATGATGCCGGCTTCCGCTTTCAGTGGTGACATCATCGCCAACGCCCGCTCGCCCGATGGCAAGCTCTATGCCATGTTGGCGGATGCCACCGGACATGGCCTAGCGGCGGCGGTCAGTGTCGTGCCTGTCCTGACCACCTTCTACAGCCTAGTCGAACATGGTTATCCGCTGGGCTACGTCGCGTACGAACTCAACCGTCAGTTGATGACCTTTTTGCCGACAGGCCGCTTTGTGGCGGCCAGCATTGTCTGTATTGATACAGACACTCATTCATGCGCCCTCTGGACGGGGGGGATGCCTACCCCGTTGCTTCTTGGCGCGGATGGTTCTTTGATTCATACTTTCGCTTCCACGCGACTTCCTTTGGGCATTATTGAATTCGATGAGGAGTTGGCAGGCATCGAAAAATTCGATTGCCCGGCGGACAGTCAGTTGGTGCTATTTTCAGACGGTTTGACCGAAGCGGGTAACGATTCGTCCTCTTGCATCGCCTTTGGAGAAGACCGATTGCTTCATGCGTTATCTGCCACCTCGAAAAAGGAGGACCGCCTCAACGCGGTGCTGGCCGCCTTTGATGCCCACGTGGGCAGTTGCGTGCCCCACGACGACATTTCCCTGTTGCTATTGAATTGTTGAATCTGGCGTCGGGCTGTTAATTTTCGGCTCTATACGGTTTGTAGTGGGTAATCGAAGCGGTTGTTGCGGCCTCCCTCCCCTTCAAGGGGAGGGCTGGGGAGGGGATGGGGTAAAAATGAAGGGACACACAAGTCTCGTAATTATCGGGCGACATCTCCAGCAGAAGCTGCGAAATAACATGACTGATGCCGAAATTCAGTTGTGGCAGCGGTTGCGCGGGCGGCAATTGGTCGACTGCAAATTTCGCCGCCAACACCCGTTCTTGGATTATGTG
>JAUYFZ010000151.1 GCA_030689585.1 Rhodocyclaceae bacterium
ACCCTTGGAGCGAGACGGATTAATTGTTTTGGCTCTATGCGGTTTGTAGTGGGTAATCGAAGCGGTTGTTGCGGCCTCCCTCCCCTTGAAGGGGAGGGAGATTGGTACTGCCCTCTCCTTGAAGGGGAGGGAGGCCGCAACAACCGCTTCGATTACCCACTACAAACCGCATAGAGCCAAAACAATTAATCCGTCTCGCTCCAAGGGTTGCGAAGCACCAGCGGTGCCATAACGAAATCACGAACATTTCTTGTAACCAACATCATTCCATGCTCAACGGCTGTGGCCGCGATGATTGAGTCAAAGGCCGCCATCGTTCGCCCATTGGCCTCAACGCGAGCACAAGTTTCGCCCCAGTAAGCCGCCGTTTCGTGTGTAAAAGGCAATACGCGCCCTGCAAATCCGGCCAGCAACTGATCCAGCCATGTCGCAAGCTCACTCTTGCGGCGCGATGCAGGCAACCGCGCCACACCACGCTGTAACTCCGCTAACGAGATGGCAGAGATATACAGATCGGTCTCCAGTCTGGCATTGACCCATGCCAGAACTTTTGGTTCCGGCATGGGTTTGACAAATTCAGAAAGCACGCAAGTGTCGAGCAGATATTTCACAACTCAACATCCCGCATAGCATCATCAGATCGAGAAATATCGAGCGGCTCTCCCCGAGGAGCATCATTTAATACCGCCAGCAAAGAGAGCCTACCCTGCTGACGACGATATTCCGGCGCAGCAATGACAACCACCGCCTCCACCCCGCGTCGCGTAACGAATTGTGGCCCATCAACAAATGAGCGATCCACTAATTCGCTAAAACGGCTTTTAGCTTCCTGTAATTGCCACGTGTGCATGATTTTCCCTTTTTACCTTTTGAATTAGTCAGTCTGACTATCGGATCATAGTGCAATACAGGCAGAATGTTAAATCAAAGTGTTGCCAAAAAACACGCGCTCATTCCCATCCAACATCAACGCATATTAACCAGCGTCTGCAAAACAGAATCCTGCGTTTTAATCGTCTGCGCATTGGCTTGGTAGATGCGCTGTTGCACAATCATGGCAACCAGTTCGGAGGTGAGATCGACGTTCGATTCTTCGTAAGCGGCCGATTGAAGAATCCCCGCGCCTACACCGGGTTCATTCACCAGCGGTTGCCCTGAATCCGACGTGGCAACCCATTGGTTGCCTCCCAAGGACATCAATCCATTGGGATTATTGAAAGTCACCACGACCACCTGTGCATTGTCCCGTGACTGGCCATTGGTATAACGCCCTTGAATAACGCCATCCTTTCCAATAGAAAGCCCTGCCAGTTTCCCAGCGGTAAACCCATCCTGACTCAAACTGTTCACCCCGAAGGTGTTGCCGTATTGCGTCGTGCCGGTCATCTTGAGGTCGAATGCAAGTGGGGTAGTGGCTCCCCCGCTGAGCGTGAAACTTTGCGGAATGGCAGCAGCGGCACCCGTCGCCGTAAAGGCAGCCGTCAAAACACCCGCAACCGTAACTGAAGGTGCTGTCACCATGGCCCCGGACGAATTAAATGCAACGAAGGCAGGGTTAGCATCTGTACCCACACCACTGACAGGGGGAGCACCATCCAATCGGGTATAAAGTTTCCATGTGTTCTGCGGAGTGTCACCAGCATCGACGTAATCGCCGTCGGTATTGGCATCAATAGCAGTGATTTTTCTGTAATACAAACTCAACGTGTGGCTGTTGCCGAGGGAATCGTAAGAGGTCACCGAAGTCGAATGGTTATAACTCGTGGGATCTGTGATACTGAAATTGGGCGTAGGCGTTGTTTCGCGCGAATCGAGATTCAACCCGATATTGATCGTCGCTGTTGCTTTTGCGGCGATATCGGACATATCGATTCGTATCTTCGAAGGTTGGGCGGGGACGATGGTATAGGTGGCATCCACCCCATAACCCGTCAGGTTATTGCCCGTCGCATCGGTCACATAACCATCCTTATCGAGCAAAAATTGCCCATTTCTCGTATAGGTTGTCTCGTTGGAACTATTCAACATCCTGAAAAACCCGTTGCCGTTAATGGCCAGATCGAGTGGATTGCTGGAGGAAGCAATATTGCCTTGTCCGAACTGCTGCACGGTTTCGTTGATCATGGCACCGATCCCGATCTGCCGAGCACCGGTGAGCGTGGTGGCATACACATCGGCAAACTGGGCGTTGGTATATTTGAATCCTACCGTGCTGGCGTTGGCGATGTTGTTGCCGATGACATCGAGCGATCTTGCTGAGACGTTAAGACCGGATAACCCTTGTTGGAAAGCCATTTTCTGCTCCTGTTAGAAAATTTGTTTCACATCGTCCATGGTGAACGTGCCCAATGCGCCCAGATCAAGCCGAATCCCTTGTCCGTTGCGCGAAACACTTTGCACCCCGCCTAAGGCCAAGGCGGCGGCCGTCACGGTTTGCGTGCCTTGCTTGGCCGATACGCTGATTTTGTAATTCCCGTCGGCGGCTACCGCACCGCTGTCACTCTTGCCATCCCAGGCAAACCCTTGTGCACCGGAATCCTGTTGTCCTAAATCCAGCGTGCGCACCACCAACCCATTGGCATCGGTAATCGTGACCGTGACTTGGTCGGCGGCACTGGTCAAATCAACGCCGCCCGCCGCCTGGCCTTGCAACAGAGAAAGACTACTGCCAGGAACCATCACGCCACGCCCGACCAGAGCAGCGGCCTGAAGCGTTTGACTCCCCGCCGAACTATCGAGCAGTTTGGCTAACGTCGCGTTCAGCTTTTCGACCCCATCCACCGTGCTAATCTGAGCCAGTTGCGACGTCATCTGGGCGTTATCCATCGGATTGAGCGGGTCTTGGTTTTTGAGCTGCGTTGTTAGCAATGTCAGAAATCGGCTTTCGGCATCGTCGATGCTCGAAGTTTTTGTTTTGCTTTTGGCCCCCAGTTGCTCAAGAAGGGCTTGGGTGGGATCAATGGTCGTGCTCATGCTGTTTTCTCCTTATTTCACTTATTGACCGATGGCCAGTGTTTTCATCATCAGGGACTTGGCGGTAGACATCACCTCCGCGTTGGTTTGGTAAGCGCGTGAGGCGGAAATCATGTTGACCATCTCTTCGACGACATTGACATTGGGCATCGCCACATACCCTTTTCCATCCGCCGCCGGATTGGTCGGGTCGTACATCATGCGTTGCGGCGCGGCACTGTCGACCACCTGCTGCACGCGCACCCCCAACCCTCCGCCTTCCACCGCCGTGGCTTGAAAAACCACCTGTTTGGCGCGATAAGGCTGACCGTTTTCGTTGACCATACTGTCGGCATTGGCCAGATTGCTGGCCACCGCGTTCAAACGGGCCGATTGCGCAGTCAGGGCGGAACCGGCGATGGCGAATACGTTGAAGATGCTCATGATTATTGTCCTTGAACCGCCATTTGTATCGTGTTGAACTGGCCGCGCACGAAAGTGAGTGCGGCCTCGATTCGCAGGGCGTTTTCTGCAAAAGCGGCCCGTTCAATGTCCATATTGACCGTGTTGCCGTCGACCGCCGATTGATATTCACTGCGATAACGAACGGCCGCATCGAAAGCACCATCCGTCTTGTTTCCCGCTTGATGACCGAACGCGGTCTGATTCAACGGCAACGACCCCGCCATGCCTGCGGCCCCCGGTGTATTAACGTTGTTTCCTCCCATCGCTGCCCCCAAAGCCGCCTTGAAATCAATATCGCGGGCCTTGTAGTGAGGCGTATCGGCGTTGGCAATGTTGGAAGCCAGCATTTCCTGACGCGTCGCCCGAATGCCCAAGGCACGTTGCTGTGCGTTCATCATGTGGTTCAGTCGGTCGATCATGGCAGTCTCAAGTGATTGGCTTGCCTGTCGTAAAGCAGTAAACGTGCCAGGTCCGTGATCCCCCTCGGTAACGCAGGAATACAGGGAGATTTCTTTTTCTATTCGTAGAATTTGCCGGTCGTTTTTGCCCATGAATTGCCTAGAGCGGCAGTTTTTGCCGTAGAGAGAAGAACCTTGACAACCCACTAACGCTTAGGCATATTGCGGCACATGAGTGCAACGATTACTTTTGATACTTTTAAATTCGTGGAACGGCTGGAACAAGCTGGATTACCGCGCAACCAAGCTGCTGCTTTCGCAGAAGCGCAGCGGGATTCACTCGCCGAGGCAATGAATGCACAACTGGCGACTAAGGGCGACGTGACCCTGCTTAAAACCGACCTTAAAAGCGATATTGCACGACTAGATTACGAAATTCGCCTGCTGAAGTGGATGGTGGGACTCTCGCTTGCTCTCTCGGTTGGCATCCTCTCCATGCTGACGAAAATCTTCTTTGTTCTTCCGCAATATTAATTGTTGCGAAAGTTCTCGCCACATGTTTCACCCCATCCCCTCCCCAACCCTCCCCTTGAAGGGGAGGGAGAGATGCTCCTCCCCCTTGAAGGGAAGGGAGAGATGCTCCTCCCCCTTCAAGGGGGAGGCTGGGAGGGGGATGGGTGCAAGAACTTTCGCGACTATTAATAAAAACCACATTTTCAGAATGGTGCTGGCGGGAATACTGACCGTCTCGTCGGTTCATGCACGCCAAGATTCCGTTCCGGTGACGCGGGCCATCGAAAACTATCTGAAGCGTGAAACACAAGGCTTGCCGGGGCAGGTTCGATTCGAGACGGAAGCATCGGGGTTTGCGGCAGACAACCATCTCACCCCCTGCCGTTTGCCCGTTGAAGTTTCTCAGCCTCCCGGTGCACGCACTTGGGGACGCATTCATCTCACCGTGCGCTGTCCGCCGAACGGCGGCAACAGCGGTTGGAGTGTTTTTGTTCCCGCTCATGTGCGTGTTTTTTCCGAGTATCTCGTGTCCGTTCGATCCATTGCTTTAGGACAAACCTTGTCTGAAGCCGATTTCACTCGGCAGCAGGGCGATCTGTCAGAACTGCCTGCGGGTGTTTTGACACAACCACCGCAGGCCATCGGTCAGGTCACGACCGCTGCTCTTTCTGCCGGACAACCCTTGCGACGCGACATCCTGCGCCCTCCCTTTGTCGTCCGGCAAAATCAAACCGTCAAGATCATCTCCCGTGGCGCAGGATTTGAAGTGGCTGCCGAAGGACGTGCCTTGACCAACGCCGCCGAAGGACAGTGGGTTCAGGTTCGCCTGAACAATGGCCAAACGATCAGTGGGTTAGCCCGCACCCAGGGCATCGTGGAAATGACCCGCTAACTCGCATGGTCACGAAGCCCCCCCCCTGTTACAGCAAGAAATTAGCGACAGGCCTGAAGGCCTGTCGATGAAATCCGTTAATTGCGATTAAACGTAACTACTCAGGTCGGCATCAATCTC
>JAUYFZ010000153.1 GCA_030689585.1 Rhodocyclaceae bacterium
GGGCATTCCACATACACAGGACCAGGCCTCCCGTGGGTCGCAAGAAATATCGCCTTCTCCATCTCGTATCGAATTCTCGATAAATCCGAAAGCATCACCGCATGCTTTGTGATCTGCGCAAAGAGCGGAAGATTGTTAAAACCCTGCAGGGCGAATTGCCGCGGTCCGGTTATAGACGCGTGGGCCAATTTCGACTGCCCAGCCACCACAATGCACGGGGCACTATCCACATAGGCGCCAACAACTCCAGTAATGGTGTTGAGTGCTCCTGGTCCGGCCGTCACATAGGCCACTCCAAGTTTCCCGGTAAAGCGCCCGTAGGCTTCGGCCGCCATCATTGCCGATTGTTCGTGGTGGCAACAAACATAGGACTGCTTCTCAAACTGCATGAGTGCATCTGTCAGATGCATAATCATGCCGCCAGTCACCAAAAAGACATGCTCTCCGCCTGCTTTATACAATTTTTGCGTGATGTAATCAGCAACCCGCAAGATGCCTCCAGAATGAGTAGACCACCCGAAGGTGTGTTGGTTTTTTGTTCAGAAACCAGTGGATGCTATATCTCAACTCTACTTGAATTGATGCCATTTCAAGGTCTGCAGGATCGCAGCATCCAGGTCGGTCAGGACCCTAAGACCGAAATCGCGCTCGGCTGTTGACGTGTCGGGAACCAGGATGGAACTCGGTATGTTTCTAGAAAGCGAAGCATTCAAGACCACTTCGGGATGCGGCTGAAACTGAGCCGCGACTCGGCGCGCCATGGTTTCCAGACTCACGCCCTGCCCAGAGCCGAGGTTGTAAACCGATCCAGTCTTGCCACGCACCAACATCACCTGCATCCTAAGGTCCATGACGTCACCCGACAAGAGGCTTCGCACCTTCTTCCCCTCACCTAGCTCACGATTGTGGAGATTCTGCAGGGCGTCATGCATGAAGGTGTTAAAGGCCCAGGGTGCATCCAGGGGCTGATAGGCACCCGCAAAGGCGAAGGGACGCACTGTCAACACGGGCATGCGACATTGACTGCGCGCCGCCGTCATCAATGTTTCTGCGTAGCGTTTCGCTTCGGCGTAGGCGGATTCTGTAGTGCCACACGAGGGAGCGCCCGCATAGGATTCCGGGATGCGATCCAACTCTGCCGGTTGACCGCCGTAGACGTTTCCAGAACTCACATTCAGGATCATCCGAAGATCCGATGCCAACTCTGCCGCCTGAATTAACGCTCTTGTGCCCTCGGCGATGGCAATCATGGTGCCCATAGGGTTGGTGGTATGAGCTCGGTTATCGGGATTGCCCGCCGCATGAATGATGTAGTTCACGTTCTTCGGTACGTCGACAATATCGCGCAGATCGCCCTGGAGAAATTCCACGTAGGGTTTGGCCGCAATGTGCGGAAGTCGCTCCTGGAAACGCACGAAATCCCTAGCCAACACCTTAAGGTGGATGTTTTTCCGATGAACATCATTGAGGTGGCATACAAGTTCCGCGATCCAACTTCCCATAAACCCACTACCACCCGTCACAAGCAAGGTGGTATCCGAAAGCAGGTCCAGATCATTCATATGCTCCTGAATGACCCTGGAGCAATCTTCCTGCAGCAGCTGAATGGCGGCCTGCTTCATAGCCCCTCCCTTTTCCGGCCTGCGAGTTCGGTGGCAACTTCAATGATCAGGTCTTCTTGACCCGCAATGATCTTTCGTCGCCCCAGCTCGAAAAAAATGTCTCGGGGATCCAGCTCAAATTCCTTGGCAAGGCGTTGGACATGTTTGGAGAAGCCCGAAAAAACACCAGCCAGTCCGCTAACCACGCTGAGAGAGCTAATGCTTGGAATATCCTTGAGCAGATCTCGTTCCGCAAGATCGGCCACATCGAGCATTCGATAGAGATCGATCCCCGTTTCGATTCCCATCCGATGAAGGACCGCAACCAGCACCTCGAGTTGGGCATTGCCAGCCCCTGCACCAAAGCCCCGCGAACACCCGTCAAGGATCGTGGCTCCGGCTTCCATGGCCGCAATGGAGTTCGCGATGGCCATGCCAAGGTTGTTGTGAGCATGAAATCCTACGGGGACTGCCAGATTGCGCAAGAGGTGTTCGATCCGTTCCGTCACATCCGCTGGCAAATAGTAACCGGCCGAATCCATGATGATGACGGCTTCGGCTCCATAGCTTTCCAGCTTGCGGGCCTCTTCAGCTAACAATTCTTTGCTGATCATGTGCGACATCATCAGCACGCCAAAAACCGTGGTGCCGTTGGAACGACAGAACTGAATATGCCGCTCCGTGAGATCGGCTTCGGTGCAGTGGGATGCCACCCGCACGACATCAACGCCAAAATTGACCGCAGGTTTCAAATCCCGCTCGACGGTGGCAAAGCCCGGGATGACATGGATGCCCAGCTTGCTATTGATTAAATGCTTGCGCGCTGTGCGCAGCATGGTTTCGTCGTCGGTTTTCGCTAACCCAACCTGGAGCGACGATGCCCCCAAGCCGTTTCCGTGGCCAACTTCCACAATCGGAATCCCTGCCGCATCTGCAGATTGGCAATAGGCTGCAATTTGAGATTGGGTCAGTTGATGGGAAACCGCGTGATTGCCGTCTCGGAGCGAGGGATCACTGATTAGGACCTTCGTGACCTTAGCCATCAGCGAGTTCCTTCTTTGGCGAATTCTTCAGCCATGGCAATGGCCGCGCAGTTGATGATGTCGAGATTGCCTGCGTATTCCGGAAGGTAATCGCCTCTGCCCCGAACCTTGACCATGACCACGATGCGCCCGTTCTCCAGAATGGGCCCCACCAAAACCCGATAGCCAGGCACATAGGCACGAATCTTCGCGATGATGGGATCCAGGACGGCCTTGAGAGCCTCGATATTTGGATTTTGAACGCTGGCGAAAATGGTGGTTTGCATATCAATGCAAGGAACCGCCGGGTTAAGAATCAGAATGGCCTTGGTGTGTTTGGCACCGGAGAAGACTTGCAATCCCTTTTCCGTGGTCTCGAT
>JAUYFZ010000156.1 GCA_030689585.1 Rhodocyclaceae bacterium
AAGGGGGAGGAGCTTCTGCCTTCGACTTATGGGTAATGAAATGGGACAGAGATTACCTCTTACCGTGATCCGTTTCAAATTCCAACCGGCCTGCCACCACTTTAACTCGTACCACGTCCTTCGCACCAAACCTGCCTTCCAGGATGGCCTTCGCCAGCGGATTTTCGATGCGTTCCTGAATGGCGCGTTTGAGTGGGCGCGCACCAAAAACCGGATCGAACCCTGCTAATGCGATTTCCGCCAAGGCGGCATCATCGACCATGATTTTCATGTCGAGTCGGGCGAGGCGTTTTTCGAGATAGCCCAATTGGATGCGAGCGATGTGGGCGATGTGTTTCTCATCGAGTGCGTGGAAAACCACGATCTCGTCGATACGGTTGACAAATTCCGGTCGGAAATGCGTCTTTACTTCGCCCATGACCGCTTCTTTGATGGCCGAATAGTGCTCACCCGACATCTGCTGGATCATCTGGCTGCCCAGGTTGGAAGTCATCACGATGACCGTGTTTTTGAAGTCGACGGTGCGACCTTGACCGTCGGTCATGCGACCATCGTCCAAGACTTGCAACAGGACATTGAATACATCCGGATGCGCTTTTTCAACCTCATCGAAAAGAATGACGGCATAGGGCTTGCGCCGTACCTGCTCGGTGAGATGGCCGCCTTCTTCGTAACCCACATAACCCGGGGGAGCACCGATTAACCGTGCTACGGAATGTTTTTCCATGAATTCGCTCATGTCGATGCGGACCAAGTGATCTTCGAAATCGAACAGGAATTCGGCGAGTGTTTTGCACAGTTCTGTCTTGCCCACGCCCGTTGGACCAAGGAACAGGAAACTGCCATAGGGGCGGTTTTCGTCGGATAACCCCGCACGGGAACGGCGGATGGCATCGGCAACGAGGCGCACCGCCTCGTCCTGACCCACGACGCGTCGGTGCAACTGGTCTTCCATTTTCAAGAGTTTGTCGCGTTCTCCCTGCATCATTTTGGAGACGGGAATGCCGGTGGCACGCGAAACCACTTCTGCAATTTCTTCGGCACCGACCTGAGTTCTCAATAGCTTGTTGGGTTGCTTACCTTCGCCTGCACTGTTGGCCACTGAGTCAGCGGTCTTCAACTGGGCTTCGAGTTGGGGCAGTTTGCCGTATTGCAATTCGGCAACCTTATCGAGCTGACCTTTGCGTTGAAAATCGGTCATCTGCACCCGCAGCTTGTCAATTTCCTCCTTGATGTGCGCAGAGCCTTGCACCTGGGATTTTTCGGCTTTCCAGATTTCCTCAAGATCGGAATATTCCTTTTGTAATTTTCCGATTTCTTCTTCAATCAAGCCCAGACGTTTTTTTGAGGCTTCGTCCTTTTCTTTTTTCACCGCCTCGCGTTCGATCTTCAATTGGATGAGTCGCCGATCAAGTTTGTCCATGACTTCCGGTTTGGAGTCGATCTCCATTTTGATACGCGCTGCCGCTTCGTCAATCAGGTCAATGGCCTTGTCTGGCAAAAAGCGGTCGGTGATGTAGCGGTGGGAGAGTTCTGCCGCTGCGACGATAGCCGGATCTGTAATCTCTACGCCGTGGTGAATTTCATATTTTTCCTGCAAGCCGCGCAGGATGGCGATGGTGGATTCGACACTGGGTTCTTCCACCAGCACTTTCTGGAAACGCCGCTCAAGGGCGGCATTTTTTTCGATGTATTTGCGATATTCGTCCAGAGTGGTGGCCCCGATGCAATGCAATTCGCCACGCGCCAATGCGGGCTTCAACATGTTGCCGGCATCCATCGCGCCTTCCGCTTTCCCCGCGCCGACCATGGTGTGCAATTCGTCAATGAAGACGATGATGCGACCTTCATCGAGTGCAATTTCTTTCAGCACGGCTTTTAAGCGTTCCTCGAATTCACCGCGATACTTGGCCCCTGCCAGCAGGGCTGCCATATCTAGGGAAAGCACTTTTTTACCCTTAAGCGATTCGGGCACTTCGCCATTGATGATGCGCTGCGCCAAACCTTCGACGATGGCTGTTTTCCCCACGCCCGGTTCGCCGATCAGTACGGGGTTGTTCTTAGTGCGCCGTTGCAAAATCTGGATGGCGCGACGAATCTCGTCATCGCGTCCGATGACCGGATCCAGTTTGCCCCGACGGGCGCGTTCGGTGAGATCCATACAATATTTCTTCAACGATTCCCGGCTTCCTTCCGCTTCCTGACTGTCGACCGATTGACCGCCGCGCACGGTGGCAATGGCATCCTCCAGTGCTTTGCGCTGTGCGCCCTGTTCTTTGAAGAGGCGGGCGGTCTCGCCCTTATCGGAGACGAGGGCCAGCAGGAACATTTCAGAAGCGACGAACGGATCTCCCGCTTTTTGCGCTTCTTTGTCCGTCAAGTTGAGTAAATTGGAAAGATCGCGTCCGATCTGCACTTCGCCACCATGACCTTCCACTTGGGGCAGGCGGTCAATGGCTTTATCCAGTGCGGCTTTGAGCGGTGCGACATTGACCCCCGCACGGGCCAATAAAGAGGCGGTGCTGCCATCTTCCTGATTGATGAGAGCCTGCAGAAGATGCGGCGGCTCGATCATCTGGTTGTCGTGGCCAACAGCCAGACTTTGAGCATCAGATAAGGCTTGCTGAAACTTTGTCGTGAATTTGTCGAAGCGCATCGCTGTTCTCCCAGAAGTTGTTTCCGGCGAGATGGGGATTCGAATGGATTTTTCAATGGTGGTGCAGAAGGTATGCCAACACAAACTTTCTCTCCGTGCTCCTGAGTAAGAGTGAGTAAGTTTTGGGGTGGTTGTCCGTGTTTTGTCGATTCAAATTTTGCTTACAGTAACAACTTCAATCTGTCCTGTATGGTCTGACACGCTGCGACGATTTCCGAAAATGTCGGTTGACCCAGTGTCAGCAGACCATCCTCCAACATGGCAACGTAATCGCGTTCGAGAGCGGCTAGGGAAGCACCCTCTGGAACGATCTGAATATCTCCTGATACAGCCTTGAAATAATCGATCTTGCTACCCATTGCATCTTTTTCACCGAAAAACATCGACTTATGCTTGGCGACGTTCAGTGCGAGATCGCGATCTTCTGCAGCTTTTTCGAAGAATTCAGTTCGCGCAATTGCCGCTAGGTCATACCAATGACGAGAATAGCGTTCGCCACGTAGCCTGCCTTGCAGACAGTAGACGTGCGCCGCCGTCGCTTTTTCCCAAAATGTGCGTTCAGCCGTCATAGTCAACGGCTGTGCCGTCGGGAATACCACGTCATCAATGACAGACGCAATATCGCAAACCACTGGATAAATGCGATGAGGCTCGCCGGTGGCACGCGCCCCAAATTCCAAATGGATTGTGGCTGCGGAATATCCCGTGCCAGTTTTAACGGCAGGATAGCCAACGATGAGTTTTTCATTTTCTTTGCCAGCAATGGCAAGTGTTGCCTGCAAACCAGTAGCAATCAAGGCCGCGTTAATGGCCGGCTTCACGGTAGCGTTGATCCACTCAGGCAAGCGGTCGCAAACAGCACGGGTGATCTTTTTCTCCTGACTTGACGACACTGGAATTGGACTGCCATCGCGCAGCAGATCAGGAATGATTTCGCGGATGTCGTAGGTCAGATCGACATCCTCAGAGAACCTGTCGATAATCTTGTAAACCTTGGACAACGACGTGCCCCCCTTAACCCATGTTTAACCTCAGTACTTTCCCCTTATAAATCATAAGACTAGCCGACGCTCCCGCCCAAGCCAGTTCTAACCGTTTGATTTGCATATGGAATTAGATCTACTCCTTACCCTTACCTGCCAGCTTTCTCGAA
>JAUYFZ010000158.1 GCA_030689585.1 Rhodocyclaceae bacterium
GGAGGGAGACTGTCATGTCCTCCCCTTGAAGGGGAGGGAGACTGTCATGTCAGCGATATGGCATGTCACCCACTACAAACCACATAGAGCCATGATGACCTGTTCCATTTACCGAGAGTGGCAATCGGCCATGGGTCGTTAACGTGGAACAACCCATGCCGATGATGACCTGTTCCATTTACCAAGAGTGGCAATCGGCCATGGGTCGTTAAGCGGTGTACCAAAACCTGCTCATCTGGGTATTGCTGCTCACCGCCGCCGTCGTGACGGTGTCGCTCGCACGCCGGTTCAAAGTGCCCACCCTGCTGGCCTATTTGGCGATCGGGGGCATCCTGGGGCCCCACGGCGTCCACCTGTTGGCCGAATCCCATGAAGTAGAAACCTTCGCCGAATTCGGCGTGGTCTTCCTCATGTTTTCCATCGGGCTGGAGTTCAGCCTGACACGACTCAAAGCCATGCGTTCGCTGGTTTTTGGCTTTGGGGGGGCGCAAGTCGCTCTAACCACGTTAGGCACATTAGTGGTGACATGGTTCGTTTATGAACAGGGTTGGCGAGCCGGAGTGGCCGTCGGATTGTCGGTCGCCATGTCGTCCACCGCCATCGTCGCCAAAATGCTCTCAGACCGGTTCGATCTGCACTCCCGGTCGGGTCGTCAAACCATGGGGACGTTATTGTTCCAAGACATCGCCGTGATACCCAGCCTCATCCTGCTACCCGCACTGGCTCAGCCGGATGAGAGTTTATGGTTACCCCTCATCAAAGCCATGCTGGAAGTGACCTTGGTGTTGATCGTCATGTTCTGGGTAGGTAGCCGGTTCCTGCGTCGAATCTACGATTTTGTGGCCCGCTATCGTTCCGATGAACTGTTTGTATTAACCACGCTCTGGATCGTGGTCGGGCTTTCCTGGATAACAGGGCGTGCCGGTCTTTCGCTGGCACTGGGAGCCTTCGCAGGCGGTATGCTGGTGTCAGAAACGGTTTATCGCCATCAAGTCGAAGCTGACATTCGACCCTTCCGGGATATTCTGCTGGGGCTTTTCTTCGTCACCGTGGGAATGCAGCTTAACCCCGCCTTCATTCTCGACAACTTTACGCACCTAATGGCCGTGTTGCTATTTTTAACCATTGGCAAGGGACTGGTCGTATTGCTGATTTCAGGGGTCGCCAAGAATGGCATCGACGTGGCCCTGCGCACGGCTGCCCAGCTTGCCCAAGCAGGAGAATTCGGACTGATTCTGATCGGATTCTCCTTTTCACTGGGGCTCATCACGGAAAACGTCTTTCAGATAACGCTCTCGGCCATGCTCATTTCGATGTTCATAGCTCCCTTTCTGATCGAAGGAGTCGCACGGTTTTCAGGACAGATGGCAAAAAGCGACTGGACACACAAAGCGAAAGCCATTCACGATATTGCCGTAGGCAGTTTTGGCATGCAAGGTCATGTCATCTTGTGTGGTTACGGACGCACCGGTCAGCTCATCGGTGAATTCTTGGATGCCGAACATATTCCCTTCATCGCGCTCGACATAGACCCTCATCAAGTTAAGCGTGTCTGCCCTGAAGGCTGCCGAGTTCTTTTTGGTCATGCAGACCGCAGCGAAGTACTCAAAGCGGCCGGACTCTTACGTGCGCGTGCCGTGGTGATCGCCTACCCGGACATTCAGTCTGCCGAGCGGGTCGTGCGGGTTGTACGGCAGTTTTGCCAGGATATTCCCATTGTCGTGCGTGCCCCGGATGACAGTGGGCTGGCCCGACTTCGGCAGGCAGGTGCTACCGAAGTGATTCCAGAAGTGTTGGAAGGCAGCCTGATGATCGCCGCCGAAACGTTAGCGCAACTGGGGGTGCCGGTCGAACGGGCCGTAGCCCAGGTGCGCTCGGTTCGCGCCAAACGCTACGCATCGTTACGAGAGTTCTATCGGAATGCCTGAATCAGCCATATATTAATTGTTGCGAAAGTTCTCGCCACATGCTTCACCCCATCCCCTCCCCAACCCTCCCCTTGAAGGGGAGGGAGAGATACTCCTCCCCTTCAAGGGGGAGGCTGGGAGGGGGATGGGAGCAAGAACTTACGCAACTATTAATAGTGCACAATACGCCTCCAGGAAAAACCTGCTGTTCATCACATTTGTAACCTGCCGGGCTGTCTCTGCGATGGCCGATGCGCCTGTTACGCCACTCCAAGCTGAAGGGGTCGTTGTTGTCACCGCCCTTGAAGCTAACCAGTTGCCTCCGACACGTATTTTCATTGATGCCCGCGCCCAGTATGACTACTTCGTTCGGCGCATCGCGTCGGCCATTCATGTGCCCTACCGGGAACGCTCCAAACGTCAGGTCGACTTCGACCCCGCCAAAGACGATATCCCCGCCTTTCTGAAACGCTTGCATAAGTTTGCACCGAAGAAATTCATTCCCCTTGTGTTCTATTGCAACGGAATCCACTGTTGGAAATCCTACAAGGCAGTAAAGGCAGCCATCAACGACGGATATCAACAAGTGTTCTGGTTGCGCGGTGGCATCAATGAATGGGTGAATGCAGGGCTACCGACAGAAGGCGAATACTGACGTATGTACCTACAGATTCCCAAAACCTTCAAGGTTCGCATGGTGCTCCTCATGGGAGTGCTTTTTCTTTGTATTTCCTCCCTGTTTGTCTGGTTGGTGACCGGGCATATGCAAGCCAGCCAACGGTTTTCCGAACACTATCAAACTGCTCTGATCCAGCAGCTTGCCGGCGATTTCGATCGTCGAATGGAAAATGCCACCTCGGCCTTGATCAATATCATAGATACCACTTCGGCATCGATGCCGGCTTGGCGTGACCCCCAAGCTGCTCGTCTTGCCCTCCTTCCCCATGCCCGCAAAAAATCTGTTTTCTTCGATTTAGGTCTCTTCATCCTGAACAGGGAAAATCTATTGCTGGCCGCAGATTCTTCCGCACCCGGCATTGCGAAAAACCTCGACTTTCTCTGGTGGGTGCGCAGGGCCATGGAACTGGACGAAACAATCTATTCCCCCCCCTTTTATACCGTTGATGCCCTGGGGAAGGAAATCCCCGTCATGCTGGTTGTCCAGCCCATCTCCTTGCCGGATGCCATGCCCCATGCCGTGGTGGTGGGAGCCATGAAGATGGATGCGGACGGTTTGCTGATGAGTGAGATCGCCTCTGCCCGGATTGGCGAATCAGGGCGAATGTTCGTCGCAGGATGGGATGGCACCCTGATCCTGCATTCTCAAGACAATTTGGTGCTGCGCCGCGACATCCAGCCCATACCCAAGGCATTGACGGATCGCGCCCTACGGGGTGCGGTCGAAGCCACGGAAACTTTTGCTTACAACGGTGAATCGGTACTCGTCGCACTGGCTAAACTGCAAACGACCGGTTGGGTGCTGGGCCTTCAGCATCCCACCCACGAAGCCTATGCCGCCTCCCACCAGCAGCAACGCGATTTGATCGGCTTCGTCCTGATCGGACTGTTGTTAACTTCTGTCCTAACATGGCTAGCCGTTCGTGCGCTCGTCACTCCTCTGGAGCAATTGGCCCGTCACATTTCCGGCCTCTCAGCGCACATTGACGGCATGGGCGAGGTTCATGCAGAAGGAGGAAGCCAAGAGGTTTATCAACTGGCTGAAGCATTTAACGATTTAAGACGCCGATTGCTTCAGAACCAGGAAAGCGATGCTTATCTCTATGAAGGAACAGCGATACGGTTAACGATTGCGCAGATCATGCAGGATGCCAGCCGGTCTTTCGATGATCGACTCCGTGAGGCCTTGCTCGCCGTGGCGCAATTGCGCGGCTTACTGCCCAAAGCCGCCGCCCGACTGACCTTGACCGAAGCTGCGACGGGAGAGGGTTCACGTCTGTACGGAGAATCGCTCTGGCATCAGCCGTTGCCGGACGTGCCTCAGGGTGAAGTCTGTGTGGTCTCGGATTGCGTTCATGCCGCACCGCGCCACGGCCACTACTTCATTCCTCTAGTGCAGGGAAAGGAAGTGCTCGGTATGTTGGTGCTGGACACCGAACCTGAGCCTCCCTCCAACCCTGTCCGCCTAGATGCCTTGCGCCAGATGGGCGATATTTTTGCTCAAGCCGTGATCAACGAACGTGTTTCGCAGTTATTGCGCCTCGCCACAGAACAGGCACGCGCAGCCGACCGGGCGAAAAGCGAGTTTCTGGCCAACATGAGCCATGAAATCCGCACGCCCATGAACGCCGTTGTCGGACTCACCCATCTAGTACTGAATACATCGTTGCAACCCATCCAAGAAAATTATCTGCTGAAAATCCAAGAAGCTTCGCAGGATCTGCTCAGCATCCTCAACGACATTCTCGATTATTCCAAGATCGAAGCAGGTCGGATCGAACTCGAAGCAATAGATTTCCGACTGGATGCCCTGCTGGATCACACGCGCAGTCTCTTTGCAGCCCGTGCAGACGATAAGGGCGTGGCTATCTCCATAGACATCGCATCGGGAACCCCATTGACACTGAAAGGTGATCCCCTGCGGTTAGGACAGATACTGAACAATCTGGTCAGCAATGCCATCAAATTCACCTCGGCGGGCGAGGTGCGTATTGCAGCACGACTCCTCGATAGCGACGGCACACGTTTGCACCTAGGGATTTCGGTTTCCGATTCTGGCATCGGGATGTCCCCCGATGAATGTGCCCGCCTGTTCCAAGCCTTCAGCCAGTCGGACAGCTCGATTACGCGCCGTTACGGCGGGACGGGTCTGGGCCTGATGATCTGCAAACGGCTGTCGGAACTAATGTCTGGCGGGATCACCGTTGACAGCACCCCGGGTCAGGGAAGCACCTTCAGCTTTGATGTCCGGCTCCTCTCCGGCGATGAAACGACGGCTTTATCTGCCATTCGTCACTCGCGACGACCCTCTGGCATCGAAGCATTGCGTGATCGCACGCAGTCCATCCGGGGAGCCCGAATTCTTGTCGTTGAAGATAATGAGGTGAATCAATTGGTCGCCATGGGTCTTCTTGAACGGCTCGGCATGGTCGTGAATATCGCCAATGATGGTGCCGAAGCCGTGGAGGCTGTCAAGAACGAACATTACGATCTTGTTTTAATGGATTTACAAATGCCCGTGATGGATGGTTTTGAAGCGACCCGACAGATTCGCGCATTGCCGGAAAACAGGGGATGCCTGCCCATCATCGCTATGACAGCCGCCGCCATGGAGCATGACCGGCGTGCGGCCAAGGCAGCGGGCATGGACGATCATGTCGCCAAACCGATTGACCCGGATGCTTTCATCGAAGCCTTGCTGCATTGGACCCCCTCTCAAGAACCCGGCGCATTACCCGAGCCGGCATCCCTCATACCCGCCGTCAGTTATCCCGCGATGCCGATACCGGATATTCCGGGTTTTGACATTGCTGGAGCTTTGGGACGAATGGGCGACGACCATCAATTGCTGGGCATGGCCATGGGGCTTTTCGGTGAAGATTTTGTCCATGCCCATCGCCAATTTGATGAATATCGCGCCGCCGATGATGGCATCGCAGCACTACGGCTGGTTCATTCCATCAAAGGAGCCTCTGGCACCATCGGTGCCATTGTCCTGGCCGAAGCCGCCAGTCAATACGAACAGAAACTCAACATGGACCGGACCGCAGACGACGTGGAATTCTGGGTACACCTTGAGGAAGTGCTGGTGGTTTGCCAAAGTCGAG
>JAUYFZ010000159.1 GCA_030689585.1 Rhodocyclaceae bacterium
CCCCTTGAAGGGGAGGGAGATTGGTACTGCCCTCCCCTTGAAGGGGAGGGAGGCCGCAACAACCGCTTCGATTACCCACTACAAACCACATAGAGCCATGAAAACTCGTTATTTTCGACCGCTGGACATCCGACAGGGACGCATCGACATGACCCATGGGGCCGGTGGCCGTGCGACGGCGCAACTGGTCGAAGAACTTTTCGGGCGACACCTCGGCAATGAATGGCTTCTGCAAGGCGATGACGGTGCACGACTTCCTTCGGCCAAAGGGCAACTGGTGATGAGCACCGATGCTCATGTCGTCTCGCCCCTCTTTTTTCCTGGCGGCGATATCGGTTGCCTGTCGGTGCATGGCACGATCAACGATGTTGCGGTGATGGGAGCGCGTCCCCTGTGGCTGGCGGCCAGTTTCATCATCGAAGAAGGCTTTCCGCTGGCCGATCTCGATCGCATCGTCGCGTCGATGGCGAAGGCTTCCCGCGAGGCAGGCGTACCGGTCGTCACCGGTGACACCAAAGTAGTGGAACGCGGCAATGCCGACGGCCTGTTCATCACCACAACCGGCCTCGGCGTGCTGCGTGAGGGCCTCCACCTGTCCGGCACACGGGCACAACCGGACGATGTCGTGCTCCTTTCCGGCACGATGGGCGACCATGGCATGGCGATCATGGCCGCACGGGAGAACCTCGATTTCTCGTCCCCGATTCTCTCAGACACCGCTGCGTTGCATGGCCTGATCGCCGCGCTGCTCGACTGCGGGGCCAAAGTTCGTTGCCTGCGCGATCCGACACGCGGAGGGTTGGCGACCACGGTTAACGAAATTGCACGTCAATCCGGCGTAGGCATGGTGCTCGACGAGTCGGCGATACCTGTTAATCCCTGTGTGGCGGGTGTCTGTGAATTTCTTGGCTTCGATCCGCTCTACGTCGCCAATGAAGGAAAACTCGTCGCCATCGTCGCAGCGGAGGATGCAGAAATCGCCCTGCAAGCCCTGCGAGCGCATCCGCTGGGCAGGCAAGCCGCAAAGATCGGTCAGGTGACCGACGACCCGAAACATTTCGTGCAGATGATCACAACACTCGGGGGGCGACGCATCGTCGATGTGCTGACAGGAGAACAGTTGCCGAGAATCTGCTAACCCACGCTAAAAGGCAGCAATCCTCATTTTAAAACGGCTGCCCATCTTCCACCCTTTGAACTTTCCACTTTTTGCGTTGATCTTGAACTAAGGCTCCTGATGGTGGTGCAAGAGTGACCCAACAAAAACTCGTTCTCTGTGCTCCTGAGTAAGGGGGAGTAAGCCTTGGGGTGGTTGTCCGTATTTAATTGCACCCGTATAAAGGAGGCCCAGTAAAATCTCCTTTTTGTCAGGGTATCCAGTTTTATGATTAAAAACTTCGCCGCTCGGCTGATCGGTTGGCAAAAAGATCACGGTCGTCATGGGTTACCTTGGCAGGGCACGACAGACCCTTACCGGGTTTGGCTCTCCGAGATCATGCTTCAGCAAACTCAGGTAACCACGGTTATTCCTTATTACGAGCGGTTTTTAGTTCGATTCCCGACGCTCGCCCACCTAGCCGCAGCCGCCCTTGAGGATGTTTTGTCGCTCTGGAGTGGGTTGGGCTATTACGCACGCGCACGGAATCTTCATGCGTGTGCCCTGCAAATTAGGCAGAACCACGGAGGAGAATTTCCCAACACCATCGAGGCCATCGCGCAGTTGCCGGGTATCGGTCGATCAACGGCGCACGCCATTGCCGTTTTTTGTTTTCACGCAAAAGTGCCGATTCTCGATGGCAATGTCAGGCGATTACTCTCGCGCATACAGGGAAGCGACACCGCAGAAAAACATCTTTGGAAGATGGCCGCCGATCTTTTGCCAGACAGGGAGGTCGACACCTACATCCAAGCACAAATGGATATGGGGTCACTCATCTGCACACGCACGTCGCCCCGTTGCGAGTGTTGTCCCGTCGCCGATATGTGCGTGGCCTATCGGGACGGACTCGAAACGAGTTTGCCGTCACCTCGTCCCAAAAAACAACGCCCAGTACGTGCCGTGACGATGCTGGTGCTTCGCAACAGGGACGGGGTGTGGCTCATGCAACGCCCACCTTCTGGACTATGGGGAGGGCTTTTGTCTCTGCCGGAATTACCCGAAGGAGAATCTGCCGCCGATCATTGCATCCAAACACTGGGACTCCGGATCGAAACACCGAGGCCCGCTCCGACGCTGATCCATGACTTCACGCATTTCCGGTGGGTGATTCAGCCACTTATTTGTACCGCTATCCCTGTGTGGCAGGCGGTAGCACCGCCCCTGCGATGGGTTGCCGAGAGCGACTTGATGCAAGCCGCTCTGCCTTCGGCCATCCGCAAAATCCTCAATGCTTAACGCGGCCCTTTGATCAGTCGTCCATGGGTCGGCTGTATCGGACGCACATTATTCGGATAGAGCCGTGAGAATACGGCGATTTGTTCCTTGGAGATTTGCACGGGTTGCCTCAACACCATCCACAATACATTTTCAGTGCAAGGCGGTGTCGTCAATGATCCCATGTAGGTGAAATAACTGCGTTTTTCTGGCGGTGGCAGTAGATGGCTGACATCAATGGCCAGTCCTGCGGGTTCCACATCCTGCCCGGATTCCAGGGGCATGTTGTTCCACAACGCTTGGATCACCGGATGCTCGGTACCCTTTTCAAGCAACACGGCAACGACGGCCAGATTCCCGTCATAATCCTTATGCACCAAATGCGCCACCATGTCGGAAGGTCGCCCATTGAGGCGTTCTTCCGAAGGTTTATGGAAATGAAATTGCAACAGTTCATACTCTTTGCCCATGACGGAGATCGAACTACCCTCCCCCACGGTGATTTGGATGGTGTGTCCGTTATCGGAAACGCGCACGAGAGAAGGTTTGTAGTTGAAGCGAATGGGTTCCAGGTCGACCTTGATGACACCCTCACGAATGTCGATGGGAGATTGGCGTTTGCCGGTGGCGCACAGGCCGTAATTTGCGCGTAGCTTGCCCCAGTTTTCGGGTGCACCTTCCCCCTCGTAGGACCAGTGAATATCCTTATGCTCTGTTTTGGGTGCTTTGGAGGTTCTGGAGGGGCCAGAGGTGGCCATTTGCCGTTCCCGCTCATGCCGGATGGCCTTGGGTTCGGCCATGACCGGCTTTTCAACGGCGACGGGTGATTCCAGTTTGGATTTGTCTATTTTCGGCAAGTCGATATGACGAACCGCAGGTTTTTCAGTCGATTTTTCGACGGCGGCCGGTTTCTCATGGGCGGTTTCTGGCGCGGCTTTGGAGATCGCCGCAGGTTTTGTGCCATGCGTTACCTCCGCCACAGGAATGATGCGGGCAGAAGCAGTGCCGATCAAGCTACGCATATCGGCGGTCAACACACCGGCTTTGGCGATGGCGTGTGATGCGCAGGCTTCCGAAACGAGTCGATCATCCACGCTACCGGGTTCTGCTGAAATGGATCGGGGGGAACGGACCGATTCTTCGCGCACCACCTTCGTGCCTCGCAGGTAGATTCGCTTGACGGTGGTGAATTGTCTGCTTTGACAGTCGTATCGGTTGAGGGCCTGGATGGCGGTATAGGTTTGTTCACCTTCACGCAATTCACCATTCAACAGTAGGCGGCTCCACGCCATGGCCTGACTTTCCCCGACTTTGGCGATACGGGCGCGGTCGATTTCAAGACGGTCGCCCCCCGCAGAAGCAACCGGCTGCCAATCGGCGGCGCAGTGGGCGGCAGTGGATAGGAGGGACAGCAACAGGACTACAGCGGATGTTCGAGTACGCATAAGAGGGGCCTTTCTTCTGGTCTTCACCGTCAACGACGAAATTGACCTCTACTTTAGCGCAGTTGCATTCATTTCGGGTTTCCAGTAGTTCAACGTGAAATAACCAGTTCGGAGTGCCCCGTGACAATCGAGCGTAGCGAGCCGATGAGAACCCCCCGAGAGGGGGGCGAAGGGGGGCGGGCGTTTAATGGTATTTAACGTGAAACACATTCCCCATCCCCCTCCCAGCCTCCCCCTTGAAGGGGGAGGAGCATCTCTCCTCCCCTTGAAGAGGGAGGAGCATCTCTCCCTCCCCTTCAAGGGGAGGGTTGGGGAGGGGATGGGGGTCAATGG
>JAUYFZ010000164.1 GCA_030689585.1 Rhodocyclaceae bacterium
TGCTGATGATCGACAACTACGATTCTTTCACTTACAACCTCGTTCAGTATTTTGGCGAGTTGGGCGAAGATGTGCGGGTGTTTCGCAACGATGCCATTACCGTGGAAGCCATCACTGCGATGAAACCAGATCACGTCGTTATTTCACCTGGCCCCTGTGCGCCCGCTCAAGCGGGGATTTCCGTGGCGACGATCAAGGTCCTCGCCGGAAAAATCCCCTTGTTGGGGGTCTGCTTGGGTCATCAGGCGATTGGTGAGGCTTTTGGGGGGCGCATTGTCCATGCACGGTTGCCTATGCACGGCAAGCTCTCGCCAGTGTTTCATGCCAATACGGGCGTGTTTCGTGGCCTGCCCAATCCCTTTACGGCCACCCGCTATCATTCGCTGGCCATCCAACGAGAATCTCTCCCGGATTGCCTTGAAATCACCGCTTGGACAGAAGATGGCGAAATCATGGGGGTGCGGCATAAAACATATTCCGTAGAGGGGGTGCAGTTCCATCCTGAATCCATCCTGACCCAGCATGGTCACGATCTGCTTAAAAACTTTTTAACGGGAGAGGCAAGATGATTACTCCACAGGAAGCGTTGCAACGCGCCATCGAGCATCGGGAAATTTTTCATGACGAAATGCTGCATCTGATGCGGCTCATTATGAAAGGGGAAATCTCCCCCGTGATGACCGCCGCGATACTCGCCAGTTTGCGCAGCAAGAAGGAAACTATCGGAGAAATATCCGCCGCCGCTCAGGTGATGCGCGAACTCTGTACGAAAGTGGAGGTGCCCCACCATCAAAATTTCGTCGACATTGTGGGGACGGGGGGCGATGCTTCTCACACGTTTAACATTTCCACGGCTTCCGCATTTGTCGTCGCCGCTGCGGGGGCCCCGGTCGCCAAGCACGGCAATCGCAGTGTTTCATCAAAATCCGGTTCTGCCGATGTGCTGGAAGCCTTGGGGGCAAAAATCGATCTTCAGGCTCCCCAGGTAGCCGAATGCCTGCAAGCCGTGGGCATGGGTTTCATGTTTGCACCCAACCACCATCCGGCGATGAAAAATGTCGTGCCGGTGCGCCGTGAAATGGGGGTTCGTACGATCTTCAATATCTTGGGGCCGCTGACCAATCCTGCGAGCGCGCCCAACACACTCATGGGCGTTTTTCATCCCGATCTGGTCGGGATTCAGGCACGCGTCATGCAAAAACTGGGGGCTTCGCATGTGCTCGTGGTTTGGGGAAAAGATGGGCTGGATGAAATTTCATTGGGAGCGGCCACGCAGGTAGCCGAGTTGAAAGACGGTGAAATTCTGGACTATGAAATACATCCCGAAGATTTTGGATTGTCGATGGTTTCCAACCGAAACATCCGTGTGGCCGATGCTCAGGAATCAAAAACCATGCTGCTTCACGCATTGGAAAATCAACCCGGTACGGCACGGGAAATTGTCACCCTCAATGCCGGTGCCGCCCTGTATGCGGCCAATTTGGTATCAAACATCGGCGCGGGGATTGCCCTAGCGAGAGAAACACTCGCCAGTGGTGCGGCACGGGCCAAAGTGGATGAGTTCGTTCAGTTTACGCGGAGATTCTGATGAATATCCTGGACAGAGTGCTCGCTGTCAAACGAGAAGAAGTTGCCGCCGCACAGGCCATTCAACCCTTATCTGCCCTGCGGGTCATGGCAGAAGCGCAGCCCAAACCCCGTGATTTTGTGGGCGCATTGCGATCCAAAATTGCCACCGGTCAACCCGCCGTCATTGCAGAGATCAAGAAGGCCAGTCCTTCGAAAGGAGTTTTGCGTGAGGATTTTCATCCCGATAAAATCGCGCTGACCTACGAGAAACACGGGGCAACCTGCTTGTCGGTGCTCACCGACCAATCTTTTTTTCAGGGAGCCTTAAGACATCTGCAAGTGGCACGGATTGCCTGCCGTCTGCCTTTGCTGCGTAAGGATTTCATGATCGATCCTTATCAGATTTATGAAGCGCGCATGTTGGGCGCGGATGCGATTCTCTTGATTGTCGCCGCCCTGCCTTTTAGCCAGATGCAGGAGATGACGCAGTTGGCGCAGTCGTTAGGCATGGCGGTATTGGTCGCGGCGCACGAGGGCGCGGAAGTGGATGTGGCACTGAAATTGAATACGCCGCTCATCGGGGTCAATAATCGCAACCTCAAGACGTTCGAGGTCACCCTCAACACCACGCTCGATCAAATCAACCGCATTCCAAAAGATCGTATTTTGGTCACCGAATCCGGAATACTGAATCCTGCCGATGTCGCTCTCATGCGAGGCCGAGGGGTCCATGCCTTTCTTGTCGGCGAAGCGTTCATGCGTGCGACCGATCCCGGTGCTGAACTCTCCCGACTTTTTAAAGGAACCCCATGACGGCCCGCCTGATCGACGGTATCAGCCTTTCAGCCAAAATCCGCGATGAACTGGCTGAAACGGTGGCGCATCTCAAAGCAACGTGTGGCATCACTCCTTGTCTGGCCGTGATCCTCGTGGGCGAAGATCATGCGTCCCAAGTGTATGTGCGCAACAAAGTGGCGGCCTGTGAAAAGGCAGGAATTCGTTCGATCCTGGCGCGATACGCGCTCAACGTCACCTCTGCCGAGGTGCTTGGCAAAATCGCCGAATGGAATGCCGACCCTGAAATACATGGCATTTTGGTGCAACTGCCGCTCCCGAAACAATTCGATACCGACACGATTTTGAGCGCCATCCTGCCCGAAAAAGATGTCGATGGGTTTCATGCCGAAAACGTCGGAGTGCTGATGCAAGGCGGACACTCCTGTTTCATCCCCTGCACCCCCTATGGCGTGATGAAAATGCTGGAAAGCGAAGGCGTAAACATCGACGGAGCCGAAGCCGTCGTCATCGGCAGCAGTAATATCGTCGGCAAGCCGATGGCGATGCTCTTACTGGCGAAACATGCCACTGTCACGCTCTGTCATATCCGTTCAAGAGATATTGCCTTCCATACGCGCCGAGCTGATATTCTGGTGGTGGCCGTAGGTTGCGCCAAGATGATTACCGGCGACATGATTAAACCGGGAGCCGTCGTGATCGATGTCGGTATCAACCGCACCCCCGACGGCAAGCTCTGCGGGGATGTTGATTTTGAATCGGCGAAGGAAATTGCGGGCCTGATTACCCCCGTCCCGGGCGGTGTAGGGCCGATGACCATCACCATGCTGCTGGTCAATACATTGGAATCTGCGGAAAGGACGTTGAAATGAAAAATGAAAACCCCCTCGTTGGACTCGTCATGGGTTCAGATTCAGACTGGCCCATCATGAAAGTCTGTGCTGAAACATTCCAGCAATTCGGCGTGGCGTTTGAGGCCCGCGTGCTCTCTGCCCACCGAACCCCCGATGCGGCCCTTGATTACGCCAGCACAGCGGCCTCACGCGGGATGAAGGTGTTGATCGGTGCAGCAGGCGGGGCGGCGCATTTGGCCGGTGTACTGGCCGCCAAAACGCAATTGCCGGTGCTGGCCGTGCCGATGCCTTCAAAACATCTGCAAGGACTCGACTCGTTACTGGCGATGGTGCAGATGCCGGCGGGCATTCCAGTGGCTACTTTCGCCATTGGCGAAGCCGGTGCGACCAATGCGGCCTTATTTACCGTGGCGATGTTGGCCTTGTCCGATGCTGACTTGGCCCAGAAGTTGGCGGATTTCCGTGTTCGTCAGACAGAAAAAGTGTTGGCCAAGACGCTCCCCAGTACGTTGCCTGCGGTTTGATGTCCCCCGACATAGAACAGGCGGTTCATCTGTTAAAAGCAGGCGAACTGGTCGCTTTTCCAACGGACACGGTGTATGGCCTCGGCGCGGATGCCATGAATCCTGCCGCTCTTGCAAAAATATTTGCGATCAAAGAGCGGCCCTTGGATCGCCCACTCGCGGTGCTTCTTCCCGATGTCCGTTTTGTCACCCAATGGGCACGCGATATTCCAGAATCCTTCTGGAACCTTGCCCAACAATATTGGCCCGGTCCGCTGACCATCATTCTCAAACGCGCCCCTGGCATGGACGATATTCTGACGGCGGGCCGCGACACCATTGGATTGCGTGTCCCCGACCATCCTGTCGCACTCGCCTTGCTCAACGCATTCGGTCATGGCATGGCCACGACGTCGGCCAATCTCTCGGGTCATCCCAGTCCCACAACCGCACAAGCGGTCCGTCAGGAACTGGGGAGTAGCATTCCCCTCATTCTCGATGGGGATTGCCCTCTCGGACTCGAATCAACCATTCTCGATTTATCCGGCCCCGAACCTACTTACTTACGCCTCGGTTCCTTGCGTCCCTAACTCGCATGGCGAATCGCCACCACGCATCATGAAACTTGCCTCATTGACCCCCATCCCCACCCCAACCCTCCCCTTGAAGGGGAGGGAGACAACCGGTGCGCCCTGCTCCTCCCCTTTCAAGGGGGAGGCCGGGAGGGGGATGGGGCACTCCGAACTGGTTATTTCACGCTAAATGTCTACCCGCATCGTCACTCGCGCCGTGCCTATTCGGTCTAGGCTGTTGCTGGAACAATCTGGCATCCATCCTCTGCTCTCGCGTCTGTATGCAGCCCGTGGCATTACGAAACCTGAAGAGATCGAAACGACATTGAATCGTCTTTTGCCCCCTTCCACGCTCAAAGGGGCTGAGGAGGCGGCTCGGCTATTGGCTGATGCGCTCATCGCCGGAAAAAAAATGCTCATCGTGGCCGATTACGATTGTGATGGAGCCACCGCCTGTGCCGTCGGTTTGCGTGCGCTACGCACGTTGGGCGCAGACGTTGATTATCTCGTCCCGGATCGTTTCACCCTAGGCTATGGCTTATCGCCCGAAGTCGTGCATCTGGCCGCCCTGCATAAACCTGAACTACTCATCACCGTGGATAACGGAATTGGAAGTTGCGAAGGCGTGGCTGAAGCAAAACGGCTGGGGATGACCGTCATCATCACGGATCACCACCTGCCAGGCCCCGTGTTGCCCGATGCCGATGTCATCGTCAACCCTTGCCAACCCGGCTGTTCATTTCAAAGCAAGTCCATGGCCGGCGTGGGGGTGATGTTTTATGTCATGTTGGCACTGCGGTCTGAACTGAGAAAACGCGGGTTTTTTGTCGACCGGCCCGAACCCAATCTGGCGACACTCCTTGATCTGGTCGCACTAGGTACCATTGCCGATGTGGTATCGCTGGATCACAACAATCGAGTGTTGGTGGCACAAGGTCTGGCACGCATCCGAAAGGGACTGGCTTGCGCCGGTCTAACGGCCTTGTTTCGCATTACCGGACGCGATCCGGCGCGTGCCACAATCTTCGATCTGGGGTTCGCGCTAGGCCCCCGTATCAATGCGGTAGGGCGATTGGCCGACATGCGGCTGGGCATCGAATGTCTGTCTACCGATAATGAAGCACCGGCACTCAATATGGTGGGACAACTGGATGCGATCAATCGCGAACGACGCGACATCGAAGTCGGTATGCAAGAAATAGCCGAAGCCCAACTGGCCCAGTGGAATATCGATCAACGCACCAGCCTTGTACTCTTTGATTCTGCCTGGCATCAAGGCGTTGTGGGAATTTTGGCCGGGCGCATCAAGGATCGTCACCATCGCCCCACTTTCGCCTTTGCACCGGGCCATGAAGACTCATTACGGGGGTCGGGACGATCCATTCCAGGACTTCATCTACGCGATGCCTTGGATCTAGTCGCCAAACGACATCCAGGGATGCTATTGCGTTTCGGCGGACATGCCGCAGCAGCCGGTGTCACCATTCCCGCATCGCGCCTAACCGATTTCACTACGGCTTTTGATGCCGTCTGCACCGAACTTTTAAAGCCAGCCGATATGACGCACACCCTTGAAACGGATGGCCCGCTGGAATCGGGTTATTTTTCAATCGATGCGGTTCGTCTGTTGAATGATGCCGTGTGGGGGCAGGGTTTCCCCGCCCCGATGTTTTCCGACCGGTTCGAGGTCATTTCCCAACGCGTTCTCAAGGAAAAACATCTCAAACTGGTGCTGAAAAAAGGCAATGTGCGTTTTGATGCCATTCGGTTCAACGATGCCCAAGGTGCCCCCGATCAAATTCACGCGGTATTTCAACCCAACCTCAACGAGTGGAAGGGCGTCACCACCGTTCAGTTAACGCTCGAACATTTTGAGTCGGCTTAAGGCATTCCATTACCCACAACTCTGCCCTTTCAATAATGCCCCATCATTCTGACAAGTGGTAACTACTCAGGTAGGCAATTTACTGATAACCAGTTGTTTTAAAACCCCAACCGTTCGTGGTGAGCTTGTCGAACCACAAGTTTGATGCCGATACACTCCTTCGACAAGGCCTTTAGTCCTGAGCGTAGTCGAAGGGTCAGGACGAACGAGTTTATCGTTATTTTTCAATAGGTAATGACTACCTGAGCAGTTACGACCAGTGATTGATAATAAGCCGTGAAACCCGCTCTTATCTTCAATTCATCGCCCCCCTTTCCTGTTGTAGCCTTCATTTTTTGGGCTCTATACGGTTTGTAGTGGGTAATCGAAGCGGTTGTTGCGGCCTCCCTCCCCTTCAAGGGGAGGGCAGTACCAATCTCCCTCCCCTTCAAGGGGAGGGCTGGGGAGGGGATGGGGTAAAAATGAAGGGA
>JAUYFZ010000171.1 GCA_030689585.1 Rhodocyclaceae bacterium
GCCCTTAACCACCCCGTCAAAATACCGTGATGCCCGCAACCCGGACACCAGAAAGGTTTGCAGTCGTCCTTGTAATCCTTGGATTGAAAAGTGACTTTGTGCATATATTCATTCATGACAGCATCTCCTTGACGCGATTCACAATCATGGCAGGCGTGAAAGGCAATCCCCCGCACAACGGAAAGGAAGTCGGACGCAAAGAGGTTTCAGCACGAACGAAGTGAGCCAGTTGCCCCTGAAAATTGACTTCCGGTAACAACAAACGCGAGCAGGTCGCCCCGAAGGCTTCGAACTGCGAAACCGGCAGCGGGTGCAGCAACTTGGGATAAAACCCTTTCACACGGATCCCTTCCGCGCGCAACCGGGTAATCGCTTCACGCACCACGCCAATCGTGCTACCCCAGGCGATGATGCCGATGTCTGACGTATTTTTGTCACCGACTTCGCCATCCACCTCGGCCGGCGCGACATCCGCAATAACCGTCTTGAGTTTTCCGAAGCGCTTGGCTTGCATCGCTTCGTGATTGACCGGTGTATAACAGGGTTGGCCATTCTCGCCGTGTTCGATCCCCGTCGCGATATGCGCACCGCCCGGTGTCCCCGGATCCGCCATCGGCGAAATACCGCTGGCCGTCAAGGCATACCGATGATACGTGCCCTCCCCGTTCCATCGTTCCCGATTGACGAGCGGGAAACTGTCGGGATTGGGAGTTGGCACGGTCTGCGTAGAAAACGCCAGCGAACCGTCGGAGAGCAGAATCACGGGACACTGATATTTTTCGGCCAGATTGAACGCCGTCACCGTCATGGCAATGCAGTCTTCAACATCTTCCACAGAAAGCACAATGCGTCCGGCATCGCCATGTCCACCATGAATGGCCAGAAACAAATCCGATTGTTCATGTTTGGTCGGCAATCCCGTCGAAGGCCCGCCCCGTTGCACATCCACCACCACACAAGGCAACTCGCTCATGAAAGCCATTCCCAGCATCTCACCCATCAAAGCCAGCCCCGGCCCGGATGTTGCCGTCATGGATTTTTTGCCTGCGTAGGAAGCACCCAGCACCTGTGAGATGGAAGCGATTTCGTCTTCCGCCTGAATCAACGTGCCCCCCCGTTTAGGCAGATGGCGAGAAACATAATTGGCGATTTCGGTTGCCGGTGTGATCGGATAAGCAGAAAAAACATCCACCCCCGCAATCAGGGCACCCAATCCGACGGCCTGATTACCGGACAGAACAATCACGTCTTTAGCTGTTCCGCTGGCATCCACAAGATAGCCATCCGTTTTAATCAGAGTGGCGGCCAACTCCCTGCCTTTTTCAAACGCAGTCAAATTACCCTGGACGATCTCCTCCCCTTTGCGTTTGAACTTGGTGACAATCACTTCGCGCAAGGAATTTTCAGGAATATTGAATAACACGGACAACGCCCCCAACGCCACCATGTTCTTGGCACGCGGATTGCGCATCTCCTTGGCCGCCTCACTCATGGGCACGGGATACGCCACCACCCCCGCTGGAATCTCCGGCGTAAAGTCTCCGGGACAATCATAGACAAGCACCGTACCGGCAACCAGCCGATGCCGACTCATCTCGAAAGCCTCTCCGTTGAAGGCACACAGCACATCAAACCCATCCCCTGGGTTGGTGAGTTTTTGGCGGCTCGTGCGCACCTGATAACGCGCATACCCTCCCTTGATTTCCGCAGGAAAAGTCTTCGAGGTATAAACCTCAAGCCCCGCCCGGGCACAGGCCTGGGTAATCATATCCCCCGTAGAGATAACGCCTTCTCCACCTTCACCCGCAACTCTGATCGTCAAATCTTTTTTCATTCAAAATATCCCCCGAAATGAATTCCATACAATTCTAGTCGGATATTGTCTTTGTGACAACCCCCTTAATACGAACGTATGATTGAGCACCACACCCCACGAGGACACGATGATGACACTTTCCTTACCCCCAGAGGCACTAGATCAACTATTTCGCGCGGCTCGCACGCACAACGGATTCATCGACAAGCCGGTCACCGATGAGACGCTACACACCCTGCACAACCTGATGAAATGGGGACCGACTGCAGCCAACAGTTGCCCAGCACGATTCGTTTTCATTCGCTCGCAGGAAGCCAAAGAACGTCTGCAACCCTCGCTCATGCCAGGTAACACGGACAAGACCATGGCAGCCCCCGTCACTGTTCTCATCGGTCACGATCTGGCTTTTTTCGAGCATCTGCCTCGGCTATTCCCTGCCACCGATGCCAAAAGCTGGTTCGTTGGCAACACCCCTCTCATCCGGCAAAGTGCCTCATTGAATGGTGCTTTGCAAGCCGCTTACCTGATCGTAGCCGCCCGCGCTCTAGGCCTAGATTGTGGCCCGATGTCCGGTTTTGATAGCACCCTAGCCGACGCTGCCTTCTTCGCCGGGACAAATATCCAGTCATTCATGCTGGTGAACTTGGGTTACGGAAACCCTGCCAAACTCTACCCACGCGGCCCCCGCTTCGAGTTTGAAGAAGTCTGTCGAATAGAGTGAAATTGGCTCTATGCGGTTTGTGATGGGTAATGCGATAGAGTAATTGTGCTGCCCGCACTGCCGCGAAGGACGATTCGGGGTGGTGGCGGTGATCTCGCCGACGGGACGAAGCCCGCCACTGCGGGGGCCGCAGCGCGGCTCTCCCCTGTTTCGCGCCAGTTTGCGGTTGGGTGTTTGCACCTGCCGGGGACGTGTTCGGCCTTATCCCATGTTTAACCTCAGTACTTTCCCCTTATAAATCATAAGACTAGCCGACGCTCCCGCCCAAGCCAGTTCTAACCGTTTGATTTGCATATGGAATTAGATCTACTCCTTACCCTTACCTGCCAGCTTTCTCGAAT
>JAUYFZ010000207.1 GCA_030689585.1 Rhodocyclaceae bacterium
CAGGTCGGTGTCAATCTCCCTCCCCTTCAAGGGGAGGGCTGGGGTGGGGATGGGGTTTTACGCGGAATTCTTCCCCCCATCCCCCTCCCCGCCACCCCCTTGTAGGGGGAGGAGAGCTGTGTTCCGACCGGACCGGAGTAGTTAACCTAAGCAACGGTTAAGGTAAGGCGATGAAACTGGCGGCCTTGATGAAAGGAACACCATGAAAATCGCAAATCAACGTATCGCCATCACCGGCGCAGCCGGAGGCATCGGGGCGGCCCTGTGCCATCGCTTCGCCGATGCCGGTGCCCGCCTGCTTTTGGTGGGACGCAACCCGGTCGCCTTGGCGGAACTGACGCTGGCACTGAAACAGACGGCCCCAGAATCATGCGTGGCATCTTTGGTACTGGACATCACCGAACCGGAAGCACCGGCTCGCCTGCGCGATGAGGCTCAGGCGCGGCTGGGCGGGTTGGACATTCTTGTGAACAACGCAGCCCTTCCCTGCTTTGGTGCGTTGTCAGATATGCCACTGGACGAAATCGAACGCCTCGTTGCGACCAACCTGACTGCTCCGATGCGTCTCACCCGCGCCGTCTTGCCCGATTTACTGGCCCTAAAACAGGGAGGCATCGTCAATATCGGTTCAACTTTCGGGGCCATTGGCTTCCCTTGGTTTGCTGCCTATTCGGCCACTAAATTCGGCCTGCGCGGTTTTTCGGAAGCGTTGCGTCGGGAACTGGCCGGGCAGGGGGTCGATGTACTCTATGCCGCACCGCGTGCCACGCGCACGGCTATCAATGACGATCGCGTGACGGCCATGAGGGCCGCCACCGGCATGACTTTCGATGATCCCGATTTCGTGGCAAAACGCATTGTGACGGCCATGAAACGCGGGGCTGCCGAATGTGCCATCGGTGGGCCGGAACGATTCTTTGCTCGATTAAACGGCCTGCTGCCCCGTTTGATAGATCTCAGCTTGGCGGCTCAAACACGGGCCATGGCTCCCTTTGCCACCTCATCCCAATCAACCACGGAGACTTGAACCATGAAACCTCTGATCCTCGCTGTTTTCTGCCTGATCGCATCCACCCTCAATGCCGCCGACCTGCCTCCCGATGTCGCCCGACTCCAGACGGAATGGGCGTTCGTCAATTACAAACTGCCGGAAAAAGACCAGGAAGCTGCCTTCAAAATACTGGTCGAGCGGGCGCGCGCTGTCAGCGAAAAAATGCCCGGACGCGCTGAATCCTTGATATGGGAAGGCATCGTGCTTGCTGGTTACGCCAAGGCCAAAGGGGGGTTGGGGGCACTGGGACTGGCTGAAAAATCGCGCGACCGCTTGCTGGAAGCCGAACGCATCGACCCGAATGCCATGATGGGATCCGTTTACACCTCGTTAGGCAGCCTCCACTACAAGGTACCCGGTTGGCCGATTAGTTTCGGCGACAAGAAGAAAGCCCGTGAATATCTCCAGAAGGCCCTGACCCTTAATCCGAACGGCATCGACAGTAACTATTTCTGGGCCGATTTCCTGCATGAACAGGGAGACTATGCCGCTGCACTGGCCGCCTACCGCAAGGCACTGTCCGCCCCATCCCGTCCGGGACGCGAGGATGCCGATGCCGGTCGTCGGGCGGAAATCATGCAGGGCATTAAAGAAACAGAGGCGCGGTTATGAAATTTTTCCCCCTCCTACTCTTGGCTCTTTGTGCGGGGACAGCACTGGCTTCTTCTGCGCAGCGCGGTGAAATCTTTTATCGCAGTCAGCACGGGGGCGACTGGAGTTGCGCCAGTTGCCATACCGATAACCCCATGACAGTTGGCAGCCATGCCGTGACGAAAAAAACCATCCAGCCCATCGCCCCTGCGGCCAATCCCGAACGGTTTACCCGTCCCGAAAAAGTCGAAAAATGGTTCAAGCGCAACTGCAATGACGTGTTAAAACGTGCCTGCACCCCGCAAGAAAAAGCCGATTTTCTCGCCTATCTACTCACCTTCAAATAAGGAGTTAACGATGAAACACATCCTACTGACCTTCGCTCTATTGACTGCCACGGCTGCCCTTGCGGACAATTACCACTACGGCCCCTTTCCTGCCCACTACGTCGAAGAATGTGGAAGCTGCCACGTGGCCTATCCGCCCCAACTGCTCACCTCCACCGGCTGGCAGAAGGTCATGGCGCAACTCAACAAACATTACGGGGTCGATGCCAGCCTCGATGCCAAGCCCCGCGCTGCCATTGCTGATTTTCTTCAGCGTTTGGCCAGCAATCGCGATAAACACGCACCCACCGAAGCCACCGCACGCATGACGAATACCACCTGGTTCGCTCACGAGCACTGGAAATCTTCTCCCGCCAAGACCTCGTTCGCCGATTGCGCTACCTGTCACACCGATGCCGGAAAAGGTGACTATTCGGAACGTAGTCTCAAACGACCCGCAGGCAAACGTCATCGGGATGACTGACATGGAACCACGCCTTGCTATCTGGGACATTCCGACACGCCTGTTCCACTGGTCGTTCGCCACCAGTTTTGTCGTCGTCTGGATGACGCACGAATCGGAGCGGCTGATGAACCTGCATATCGCCGCCGGTTATTTCATGCTCGGATTGATTGGTTTTCGCCTGCTCTGGGGCATCATCGGCAACCGTTACGCACGCTTTTCTGAATTTGTACGTGGGCCATCCGCCGTGTTGCGCTACGTGACCTCAATACTCGAAGAACGTCCTGAACGACATCTCGGCCACAATCCGCTCGGTGCCATCAGTATCGTGTTGCTATTAGCCCTTGGGTTGGGCACGGGGATGTCCGGCTGGCTAATCATCAATGACCTGGGGGGTGAGCTATTCGAGGAACTGCACGAAGGTCTTGCCGGTATCATGCTGGCCGTGGTCGGCCTGCATCTTGTCGGCGTGGCCGTTTCCAGTTTCCTGCATCAAGAAAATCTCGTGTTGGCCATGATTACCGGCTATAAAAAGAAACGTAACTACTCAGGTCTATCGGAGCACCCATCTCCTCCCCCTTCAAGGGGGAGGTTGGGAGGGGATGGTGGAAATTGTGATCCAAGTAAATTCAATCTGTTACAAATATCGCGCAACTTTTACCCCATCCCCACCCCAGCCCTCCCCTTGAAGGGGAGGGAGATT
>JAUYFZ010000216.1 GCA_030689585.1 Rhodocyclaceae bacterium
ACGGCAGGATTCAGGGTATTGAGATTTTGGAACAACGACGTGCTGCAAAATATCGATACGGTAGTTGAGGCGATCTGGATTGCTTTGCAAAAGGAATCTATCCCCCATCCCCTCCCCAACCCCCCCCTTGAAGGGGAGGGAGACTGTCATGTCCTCCCCTTGAAGGGGAGGGAGACTGTCATGTCAGCGATATGGCATGTCACCCACTACAAACCGCATAGAGCCGTTTTCATGGTCTGAATCTTCCATAGGTGTAATGCGCCGCGCAGGCTCCTTCCGAACTCACCATGCACGCGCCGACGGGATTGTCCGGTGTGCAGACCACGCCGAACAGCGCGCATTCTTCGGGTCGTTTCACGCCGCGTAAAATCGTTCCACATTCGCAGGAACGGTGATCCGGTACGAGGCGATAATCCAGCGCGAACCGTTGTTCGGCATCGAACTGCGCATAACAGGGCCGCAGTTTTAGGGCCGATTTTGGCAAGGTGCCTAAGCCGCGCCACTCAAATTCGTCACGCAGTTCCAGCACTTGGGCCACGATGGCCTGCGCCTTGAGATTCCCGTCGTGGGTGACAGCGCGGGTGTATTCATTCTCCACGACGGCCCGTCCCCTGTTGACCTGACGGATCAGCATGAGGATCGCCTGCATCACGTCGAGCGGTTCGAACCCCGCAATGACGACGGGCTTTCCATAATCAAGCGAGAAGGGTTCGTAGGGGCGGGTGCCGATCACCGCCGAAACATGAGCGGGGCCGACAAAGCCATCTATCGGAATCCCATCGGGCGCGGCGAGGATATGGTGCATGGCGGGGGGAGTCAGCACATGACAGCAAAGCACGCTGAAATTATGAAGGGCTTGCGCGGCCGCCTGCATCACCACCACGGCAGTCGGGGGCGTGGTGGTTTCAAAGCCGATGGCGAAGAACACCACCTGTCGCGTCGGATTTTTTTGCGCCAGTTGCAGTGCCTCGGTGGCCGAATAAACCATGCGAACATCGCCCCTGCCCATCAATGCGCTGACTTTCTGCAATGAGCGTCCGCCAGAGGCCGGCACGCGCAGGCAATCGCCGTAAGCGCACAGTATCGCGTCATGGTCGAGTGCCAACCGGATGGCACTATCGATGCGACCAATCGGCAACACGCAGACGGGGCAACCGGGGCCATGCACCATACGCACGTTGCTTGGTAGCAAATCGACAATGCCGTGACGTGAAATGGCATGGGTATGCCCTCCGCAAAACTCCATGAAGGCGTAATTCCTGTCCGTTAGCACCTCACGGGCCATGGCAGCGGCGATGACCTTGGCGAGTCGACCGTCTCGGAATTCGCTGATGTACTTCATGGCAGTGCCGCCATTTCTGCAAAAAGTGCCAGCGTCTTTTCGGCTTCGTTCTGGTCGAGTTTCTGGAGTGCGAAACCCACATGCACGATCACGTAGTCATCCACGGCGATGTTGTCTACGAGGGCTAACGAGATAATCTTGCGCACGCCCCCCACGTCGACGACACCTTGCGAATCGGGCAACAGTTCAACGACCAGCGCGGGAATGGCGAGGCACATATGGGGACCTCTATAAACTCGAAGTTCTAAGCAAGACAAGGCGCGAGCAAAAAATAACGACGACGCATATATTTGATATGTAAGGAGTTATTTTTTGAGAGCAACGCAGTATTGCGACGAAATTTGAGTTTATAGAAGTGCCCATGTCAATTCTCCAAAATTTGTCGAGCGATCCATGCCTGACCGAGGGCGATGCCCGCATCTCCAGGCGAAACCTGCGTCGCTTCTCGCAGGAAAAGCCCGGTCGCATCGAGTCTTTCGCGAAGCCCCAAGGATAGCAGCCGGTTGAGAAAACAGCCGCCCCCGCAGGCAAGGATGGTCACGCCCGTTCGATCAGCGGCACGTACGGCCCAAGCCGCGAGTGCTTCGACCAAGGTGGCATGAAAACGTGCTGCGCCAAGATCGGTGTTGGTTTCATCGGTCAGTGCGCCCAGCGCGGGTAGCAGGTCGAGCGTGCCTTCGCTGTCGATATGCCATGAAAGGGGCATCGGCCAGCCGTGCGCAGCGATATGGCGCGTTGCCGCCTGTTCGAGCGCGATAGCAGCCTGTGCCTCGACCTCCATGCGTCGTGAAAGCCCCAGCAATCCGGCGGCCGCATCGAAGACGCGACCGGCACTTGAGGTCATGGGGCTGTTGATGCCGCGTTCGATGAGCGTGGGGAGCATGGCAGCAGCGGGTTCGTCGGAAAAACGCGCCGCAATTTCCTTACTGCGTCCTAACGCATGGAGCACAGCCGCCGCCATACGCCAAGGCTCACGAGCCGCCCGGTCGCCCCCGGGTAAGGCCAACGGTCGAAAATGGCCCAGCCGCTCGAACTGTGCACCGTTGACCTGCAACAGCTCACCGCCCCAAGCTTGGCCGTCCGTGCCAAGCCCGACCCCGTCGAGTGCCAAGCCCAGCACGGGGCCTTCGATGCCGTGTTCCGCGCACAATGCCGCAATGTGCGCGTGGTGGTGCTGTACGGGGATCAGCGGCACGCCGAGTTCGTGCGCATATCCCGCCGCTGCACGACTCGAATGAAAGTCTGGATGCAGATCACAGGCAATCGCGGCAGGCGGCTCGCCCATCCAGGTGGAGAGTGCTTCCATCGTGGCATCGAAGCCTTCACAGGCTTGGGGGGTATCCAAGTCGCCGACGGAGGCGGACAGCAGTGCCTCATCGCCGCGCATTGCGCAAACCGTATTCTTGAACCAAGCCCCCGCTGCCAGCACCGGCGGCCCGATCCGCGAAAGTTTTAACGTGGAATAACTCGTTCGAAGTACCCCGTCATAATCGAGCGCAGCGAGCCGATTAGAACCCCCCGAGAGGGGGGGCGAAGGGGGGCGGGTGTTTAATGGCATTTAACGTATTTCATGGAACAAGGGTGGGCTTGGCGACTATGCGAGTTAACGTCGTTGTTTTATCCATGCGAGCCATTCATCCATGCCTTCGCCGGTCTTCACAGAGAGTCGGATCACCTCGACATCAGGGTTGATATGCCGTGCGTTTTCGATGGCACTATCGACATTGAAGTCGACATAAGGCAATAAATCGCACTTGGAAAACAGCACCAGTGCGGCAGTTCTGAATATGTCCGGGTATTTGAGCGGCTTGTCATCGCCTTCCGTCACCGAAAGGATGACGACCCGATACGCTTCGCCCAAGTCAAAGGCCGCCGGACAAACGAGGTTCCCGACATTTTCGATCATCAACACCCCCCCATCGACCAGAGGCAGATCGTCGAGCGCGTGGCCTACCGCATGGGCATCGAGGTGACAGCCCTTGCCCGTGTTGATCTGAATAGCCGCCGCACCCGTGGCGCGAATTCTGTCGGCATCGAGGCTCGTTTGCTGATCGCCTTCGATCACGGCGACGAGTCCGTCTAGCTGTTCTATCGTTTTCACCAGGAGCGTCGTCTTACCCGATCCGGGACTCGACATGAGATTCAAGGCGAGGATGCCGCGTGCAGAGAGCCGCGCACGGTTTTTTTCGGCGTAGGCATTGTTTCGCGCAAGGAGGTCCTGCTCGATCAAAATTCGATGGGTGGTCGGATGGAGTGGGTCAGAAAGGGATAAGTCATGGGAGTCGTGCTCGTGATGAGAATCGCCGCAACCGCAAGTGGTACACATCTTCAGATAACCTCCAATTCTCTTACCCGCATCTCGTCGCCGGGTGTTGTTGAAATTTCAAGCCGCGCATTTTCTGCCATTCCGCCTTTGGCCACCGACTCGAAGCAGAAGGCCAGCGCGTCGGGCGATACACAGGAGTGTGTCCCGATGTCGATGAAAACCGTTCGAACGACAGAAAATTTGTCGCGTCGTGCGGCGCACTCAATGAGTTGGATGATATTCTCGGCCAGCGATATTTCATGCATAGTTCCATCATAAACGATGGTTAACTGTGCTGTGGTTTGACGTGGGCAATAAAAACTGGACAGTGCCAAGTTCTACGCGAGCTAATCGCTCGCGATCCGAGGTTATGTCAGGGTTTAGATAAATTGTTGCGATTTTCTCCATATTTACGAAGTTGAAGACGAAATCATACAAATACTGGTTCTCGTACATACCGCCAGACAGTGGCCGCCGATAGGTTAACCATGGACAAATACGCCGTTATCGGTCACCCGATCAGCCATTCCCAATCGCCTCGTATCCACACTCTGTTTGCACAGCAGACCGGGCAAGTCATGACCTATGAGGCAATCTTGGCACCTCTCACCGAATTTAGGCAAACCGTCGAATCCTTCCGCGCCCACGGAGGACGGGGGATGAGTGTGACCGTACCTTTCAAGGAAGAAGCCTATCGAATGGCGACGCGCCTGTCTGATCGGGCGCAGGCCGCCGGAGCGGTCAATACGTTGATCTTTGAAGAGGGCGGCATTCTTGGCGAAAATACCGATGGGGCCGGGCTGGTGCGTGACATTACGCAAAATCTGAGCAGGACGATCACGGGCCGGCGCATTTTGCTCGTCGGGGCGGGGGGCGCAGCACGGGGAGTCATCCTCCCGTTGCTCAACATGAAACCCTCGGAACTGGTCATCACCAATCGGACTGCACCGAAAGCAGAAGCCTTGGCCCGCACTTTTGGTATTGAAAGTTGCCCCATGGATGCGCTATTTCTCTCGCCCCGCGCTTTCGATCTCGTTATCAATGCCACCTCATCCGGGTTGTCAGAAGCGGCCCTGGATTTGCCGGATTCCGTTTTTGCGCCAGGTTGTCTGGCCTACGACATGATGTACGGTCGTCTCACCCCCTTCATGGCCCAAGCCCATGCGGCCCACGCACGGGTGGCCGACGGGCTGGGCATGCTCGTCGAACAGGCCTCGGAAGCCTTCTTCCTTTGGCGCGGTGTTCGACCAGTATCAGAACCGGTGTTGGCCGCCTTGAAAGGGACATCTTAATGAGACCCGCGCCCACTTGGCTTAAACGCACCTTGCTTGCCGGTTGCACCCTGCTTGTTCTGTGGCAGGGCTGGTATCTGGGATGGGTACTCTGGTGGAAGTGGGCCGATCCGGAGGTGACGCATTTCATGACACTGCGTCTGGAAGCGTTACAGGAAAAAAAACCGAAGGCCGTGCTCAAGCACACCTGGGTTCCCTATGCACGCGTCTCTGTGCATTTGAAACGTGCGGTCATCGCTTCTGAAGATGACAAGTTCATCGATCACGACGGATTCGATTGGGAGGGTATCCAGAAAGCTATTGAAAAAAACCAGCGACGTGGAAAAATCGTAGCGGGTGGCTCCACTATCTCGCAACAACTGGCGAAGAATCTTTTCCTGTCCGCTTCGAAAACACCTTGGCGAAAAGTGCAGGAAGCGATCATCACCTTGATGATCGAAATGATCTGGGACAAACGTCGCATTCTGGAGGTTTATCTCAACGTCGTTGAATGGGGTGAGGGGTTATTCGGCGCAGAAGCCGCTGCTCGACGTTATTTCGGCGTTTCGGCCACCGGGCTTTCCGCTGAACAAGGCGCACGCCTCGCCGTCATGCTGCCTGCTCCCCGTCGCTTCGAAAAAAACCCTTGGTCCGGCTATCTCGACGCACGCACTTTCAGCGTCATGGATCGGATGAAGTATTCGGAAATACCGTGAAATGCATTTCTTCCTAGTAAAAAGTGCATCGCAAATGCATTTTTAACTAGTAAAAAATGCATTTGCACGGTAGTATTTGGCACATGAATCCTGCGCCCCGCCTCTCTTTGCAAAAACTTCTCCAATGGAAAGCCAGTTCCGTTCGATTGCCTTTGATTATGCGTGGAGCGCGACAGGTCGGTAAAACTACGTTGCTCAAGTTTTTTGGCGCGACCGCTTTTCCTGCCGTTCACTATCTGAATTTTGAAGAGAATTCTCAATTAGCGACGTTTTTTGAGCCAGACCTGCATCCAGCGCGAATACTGGATGAACTGAGATTCCACCTGAACCGTCCCATCAACATTGCGACAGATTTGCTGATTTTTGATGAGATTCAAGCGTGTCCCAACGCCCTCACTTCACTCAAATATTTCCATGAAAACCTTCCAGGTTTAGCGATATGCGCCGCTGGATCGTTGTTGGGGTTGGCTCTGACACCCGGTGCTTTTCCCGTGGGCAAGGTGACTTTTATCAACCTATACCCCCTGACCTTTGAGGAATTTCTGAACGAATTGAATGAAACCATGCTGGTGGAAGCCCTGCACGCCATGAAACCCGGTGTCTCGATACCCGTCGCAGCGCACGAACGGTTGTGGGAATGCTGGAAACAGTATTTGGTGGTCGGAGGAATGCCCGCTGTTGTTCATGCGTTTGCCACCACTCGACCGAGTAGCCTGTTTGATGCCTGCCATCAAGCGCGGCTCGTGCAGCGTCAATTAATGACGGGGTACGAATTCGACATGGCCAAACACAGTGGTAAAGCCAATGCCATGCACATTGCACGGGTGTGGCGCAGTGTGCCCTCACAACTCGCCAGAATGCAGGAAGGCGGTTCACCCCGATTTCGTTTCAAGGATGCCGTAGACGGTGCCAGAGGCTATGCACAATTGGCCGGGCCGATTGATTGGCTGGAAAGTGCTGGGCTGATTCACAAAGCCTTTATCGTAGAAACATCGGCGCAACCCTTGGCCGCATACGGCAAGGAAAGCTGTTTCAAACTTTATGGTCATGACACAGGACTGTTGGGGGCCATGGCCGATTTATCCCCAGAAATCTTGCTGCGTTATGGCTTTGGTTCCTACCAAGGGTACGTGGCGGAAAATTTCGTGGCTCAGGAATTGAAAGCGGCAGGCACGCATGATCTATACAGTTGGCAAAATCGCACGTCTGAAGTAGAGTTTTTATTGCCGGTCAGCACTCATATTTATCCGATAGAAGTGAAATCTGGCACCGTGACCCGTGCCAAAAGCCTGGGGTTTTATCAAGAAAAATACAGTCCACCCCATGCCGTGGTGCTCAGTGGTAAAAATGGCTGGCAAACGGGAGCCCGATGGGGCTGGCCCGTTTATGCAGCCGGTTTACTGCGTAACGCTCTTCACACCGCGTAACGCATCGACATATTGCCAAGATCGACAGAAAGCACGTTCAGTTTTCCAGCCAATTCATTGTTTTGACGAGCGGCCGCACCGTTTGCTTCTGTTGCTTGAGAAACACGTTCCATCTTGACGGCAATAGACTGCATGGCTACATTTTGTTCGCGTATGGCATCGGATATTTCGTTGATATGACGCACGGTGTCTTCGGCTCCGCGCACTACATCGTGCAACGCATTTTCTGATTGGCCGGTAAGGCTAACGCTGGTGGCCGCTCGTTCATTGGCGGTTTGCATCGCAGTCACCGTTTTGCCGATTTGCCCTTGGATGGTTTCGATCAAATGAGCGATCTCCTGCGTGGATTGAGAGGTTCGTTCGGCCAATTTCCTGACTTCATCTGCGACCACCGCAAAACCGCGTCCCTGTTCCCCCGCCCGAGCGGCTTCAATGGCGGCATTTAAGGCCAGCAGGTTAGTTTGGTCTGCAATATCCCGAATGGCCCCCACAATGCCGCTGATGGAGGCCGAACTTTGTGCCAAAAGTTGCACATCATCGCTAGAAGCATGAATGGCGGTTTCCGTCCCTTTCATTTCAGACATGGCGGCTTGCATCGATTGAAGTGCCGTCATCAAGGATTGACGGGTCGACTCAGCAATAGTGGTGGATCGTGTAGCGTTATTTGCGGTGTGGCCTAGAGAAACAGACATCTCTTCAATCGTTACCGCTACCGCCGTTACACTTTCAAACTGCGTTTCAGAAGCTTGTGTCATTCGGCCTGCGGTTTGCGTTAATCCAGTAACGGCCAAGGCAACCCCTTGCGTGGCATCGCGGGTGTTGAGAATTATGCCGCGCAATTTCTCCATCAACGTGTTGTAGGCGTGAGCGGTTTGCCCCGTTTCATCGGTGGCTTCATCGTCTGTGCGTTGCGTAAAATCATTTTTCTGTACGGCGGTGGTCATCGTGTCTCGCATGTTGACCAACGGTTGAACGATGGTGCGAGTAACAAACGTGGAAATAACAATCAACAGCACAATGAGCACGAGGGTGACTCCCCATACAATCATGCCGATGCGCGTTCCATTCGCTTCTGTTTTAACGAAATCTTGCGCCATGCCGGTTGAAAGTTCCGGCATCAACAGACCCAACGGTTTTCCTATTTTTGAAAAAATAATGGGCCATTCATCTTCCAGCAGGGTGCTCATAGCACTCTTGTCGTCGTTCTCATAAGCGGTATTTAACTTATCAAAGAAAGTAGGTAAGGCGGACAAATTCGTGTCGATTTTCTCCACCAGTTCACGAGCGGTGGGAGTGGCAGCATCCGACATAAAACCCGCTTTAAATTCTGTCCAGTTATTGGAGATAGCAATACGAGCAGACTTTAGATGTACCTGCGAGCCTAGCGAAGGCATTTGATCCAGCAAACCCCCTGCGATACGAAAACGTATTTCAAGCAAGGCGGTGTTCATGGCTTGCACTTCTTGCAAGGGGGCAACAGTGTGATTCTTTACATTTTGCAAGGCATCGGCGGCTTCACCTTGCGAATAATGATTGACCCCTGCCATCAGAAGTAAAAATACAACGGGGAGCGCGATCAAGGCAATCAGGCGATTTTTGATGGTGTTCATAAAAACCTCTTTGATGACGCTCCCGTCTGAGGGATAGACGGGAGCGATATGACGTTATTGTGTTGAGAGTCCTTTGGCAGACCAAGCAGGAAATCCGTCACGATACCAATTTACCTGTTTGTAACCGGCTTTGATGGCTGCTACCGCGCCCTTGTAACCCTTCCAGCAAGGAGAACCGACGCAATAGAATACGACGGTTGCCCCCTTATCGGCGGGAAGTTTCGTCAAATCGAAAGCATCTGCTGGATCAGTCTTTGATTCTTTCGGGAATTTTGTTTTGAAAGGAATGTTGATTGAATTCTTAATAGTCTTTTCAACAAACTCAGCCGCGACGCGGGTATCCACAAACGTAGCGCCTTTATCATGTAATGCCTTGGCCTGATCGGTTGTTACCATCGTGCCGCCGGGGATGCTTTGGGGCGTTTCTTCCACGGCGTAGGACAAGGGAGCCGCTAAAAAAGCCAGAAGGGTTAACGGAATTGCAAGTGCGTGTTTCATGGTGGTGATTCTCCTATGAGGTTAAACAACGACAAAAAACCGCGCAGCCATCATCGGCTACGCGGCAACTACAGGGAAGCGAACAGAGTTAACGGGCACGGCGAATCGCCATGCCGCATCATGAAACATGCCCCATTGACCCCCATCCCCTCCCCAACCCTCCCCTTGAAGGGGAGGGAGTTAGTCTCCTCCCCTTCAAGGGGAGGGAAAGATGCTCCTCCCCCTTCAAGGGGAGGGA
>JAUYFZ010000217.1 GCA_030689585.1 Rhodocyclaceae bacterium
AGGCCATCCCATCTTAATTCCCCTGCAATGCCACACATGTCCGCAATCCTGTTTTAAATTTGCCGTAACTACTCAGGTCCGGTCGGAACACAGCTCTCCTCCCCCTTCAAGGGGGAGGCGGGGAGGGGGATGGGGGGAAGAATTCCGCGTAAAACCCCATCCCCTCCCCAACCCTCCCCTTGAAGGGGAGGGAGATTGACACCGACCTGAGTAGTTACAATTTGCCTGTTCGTGATAGGCTCCCGCGTCTTTCTTTCGCCTACTGCCCCGTGCCTTCTACTCCTGCTCCGCTCAATCCTTTTCATCAGTCGTTGGCCAATATTTTCGGTCACGCGACGTTGATGCGCGGGATGGATTATGCCGCCCAAGGGCGTGCGGTGATTCATGATGTTTCCCGTTCCAAAGGTGAAATTCAGGTGACGGGCCGGTGTCGTGGCACCCGTTTCTATGATGTCACACTTTGGATGCACCCCCACATGGAGAAGATTACTTCGACGTGTTCTTGTCCGATGGGGGGCGATTGCAAACATGTGGTTGCGCTGTTGTTGGCCTTGTTCGAGGCGGGAAGTGGTTTCCAAGCTCCGGTCATCGCCCAGGCCGCTTCTCCGGTTGAATCGCTTATGTCCAGCCGCAAGACACAGGAGTGGCTGGACAGTCTTTCTTCGGCTGAATCAACCCCTAAAGCACCCGTCAGTGATTATCGGATCGTTTATATGGTGCATGAAGGGCCGCCGCTGCGTCTGTCGCTGGGCCGATGCCGTCCCTTGAAGAAAGGGGGGTTTTCCAAGCCCTCCAAATATCGAGTGGAACCCTACGATTTTCCAGAACACGCGGCCTCCTATCGTGTCAAGAAGATGTCGGAAGAGGACGTGCTGCCCTTGCGCTTATTCATGTCACTGACGCAAGATACCTACAGCAGAACGAATGAGGTGAATCTGAAGGGAGCGGGGGGCGTGTTGTTGCTGGAACAAACGCTCGCCACGGGGCGATTGTTCGCCGTGAACCCCAAAGAGGAGTCGCTCCCTGCGGCTCCCCTGCGTCTGTCTGATCCGCACGTATTGGCCTGGAAGTGGATGCGCGATGCCAAAAATCGTCAGCAGTTGATGCCAGATTTGTCGTCTGACCAGAGTGTGCTGCGCCTATGGCCTTCGTTTTGCTTGGATCGAGCGGCAGGCACGCTGGCTAGGGTATCTACCGATCTTTCCGAAGCGATGTTCAACCAACTGCTGGTAGCGCCTCCGATTGAAGATGCCGATGCTTGGCTGGTGCAGAGCCGATTGCAGCGTGTGGTGGGATGTCCTGTGCCCGAAACTCCTGAGGTGGTGGAGGCGGGAATGCCCCGCGCCCGTCTTGTGTTGGCGATGGGCCGGTTTCGGTATCAGTCCTTGAGTGGGCTTTACGATGAAAAAGCATTAGTCGACCTCTTCTTTGATTATCCAGAAGGCGTGACGGTGGGCGGTGTTGAAACGCTGGATTCCCCGATTCTTTGCCAACAGAAAGGCAAAACGATCCGGCGGAATTTGGAGGCTGAAGCCATTCCTTGGCGTGTATTACAGGGGTTGGGGCTGGAGAGTTTTCGACAACGTCTGCCCGGTCATGTCCGGTTAACTCCACCGCCGAATGCCGGTGAATGCCTTCTGCCCTTGCGGCAAGATGCGACGCACTGGCTGCCGCTTCTGTCTGAAGGCATTCCCGCATTGGAAGAGGCGGGGGTAGAGGTGACGATTGCCGATGATTTCCCCTTCCGTGTGACTCAGTCGGATGACTGGTTTGTGGCACTGGATGAAGAACCCGGGTGCGATTGGTTCAATCTGGACTTGGGCGTGATGGTGAACGGGCAGCGAGTGAGCCTTGTGCCGCCTTTGGTGAGGCTCTTTAAAACCACGCCGGATTTATTGCAGAAAGTACAGCTTTTGCCGGAAACGCAAACCTGGCCGGTTGCGATTGATGAAAAACACATTCTGCCGATTCCCGTGGCTCGATTGAAGGCGTGGCTGGTTCCGTTACTGGAGTTTCTGGAGCACGACCGTCCACGCGTGTCGCGTTACCACGCGGCGGCACTGGAAGGCTTGGCCGATGCTAAGACGCAATGGATTGGTTCCGAGGAGATCCGCGTGTTGGGCCAACGGTTGGCTAATTTTTCGGGCATGACCACGGTTCTTCCGGCGGAAGGCTTTACGGCTGAATTGCGCTCCTATCAACAAGCGGGGTTGGATTGGTTGCAATTTCTGCGCGAATTTGGGTTGTCCGGCATTCTGGCGGACGACATGGGATTGGGGAAAACCGTTCAGGCGTTGGCGCATCTGCATCTCGAAAAGACCAGTGGTCGTGCCAATTTGCCCAGCCTTATCATCGCGCCCACGAGTTTGATGCCCAACTGGCGCAACGAGGCGGCTAAATTTACCCCTAGCCTGAAAGTGCTCACTTTGCACGGCTCGGATCGATTTGAACGTTTTGGGGAAATCCCGGATGCCGATCTGATTCTCACCACCTACCCTCTGCTGGTGCGGGACAGGGAAATCTTGTTGGCGCAGAAGTTTCACCTGCTGGTGCTCGATGAGGCGCAATTCATCAAAAACCCTAGGGCGCAATCCCATCAGGTTTCCCGGCGGCTCGTGGCGCGGCATCGCTTGTCGTTGACGGGCACGCCGCTTGAAAATCATCTGGGTGAACTCTGGGCGCAGTTTGACTTTCTCATGCCCGGTTTTTTGGGTTCGGAAAAACGCTTCGGGCAATGCTTCCGTGCGCCCATTGAAAAGATGGGGGACGGGCAGGCCCGAAATCTTTTGGCCGAACGGGTAAAACCGTTTTTGCTACGTCGCACGAAAGAAGCCGTTTTGCAAGAATTGCCTCCGCGCACCGATATGATTCGATGGGTGGAACTGGAAGGCGGTCAGCGCGATTTGTACGAATCGCTGCGCGTTTCGTTTGATAAGAAGTTACGGGAAGTGCTGGCCGAACAAGGCGTGGCCAGAAGCCAGATCATGATCCTCGATGCCCTGCTCAAATTACGCAAGACCTGCTGCGACCCACGTCTAGTTAAATTGCCGACTGCGGTCCAGTTGGGAAAGAAAGGCATCGAATCCTCGGCCAAACTGACGACCTTGATGGCGTTGGTCGAAGAACTGCTCGACGAAGGCCGGAAGATTCTTCTGTTTTCGCAATTCACCTCGATGCTCGATTTGATCGAAATCGAATTGAAGCGGCTCAATATCGCCTTCGTCAGAATCAGCGGCGATACAAAGGATAGAGAAACCCCCGTGCGCGATTTTCAAGAAGGCCGGGTGCCCCTGTTCCTCATCAGCCTGAAAGCGGGTGGCACTGGGCTGAATCTCACTGCGGCGGACACGGTGATCCACTACGACCCCTGGTGGAACCCGGCGGTTGAAGAACAGGCGACGGCACGCGCTCACCGCATCGGCCAGGAAAAACCGGTGTTCGTCTACAAGCTGATGACGGAAGGCACCGTGGAAGAAAAAATCCTCGCCTTGCAGGATCGCAAACGGGGGCTGTCTGACCAGTTGCTCAAGGGCGATTCAGGCAAGGGCGGACACCGGATCACCGCAGAGGATTTGAATGTGCTCTTTCAGCCGCTACCTGCGGGGTGATGGCTATTTTAGAGTGCACTTTAAAATAGCCTTGACTATTTTAGAGTGCGCTTTAAAATAGCCACATGCGCACCCTTCAATCCTTCATTCAGCAAGATTTGCTTCGCAAGATGGTTTTCTTGGGGGGGCCTCGGCAAGTGGGCAAAACAACGCTTGCTAAAGATTTGCTGACCACGACGGCGGGGCGTTATTTCAAGTGGGATTACGGAGATGACCAGCAGGCGATTCTGCAAAAAAAATGGAGTCGGGATGACACCTTGCTGGTGTTTGACGAATTGCACAAATATCCTCAGTGGAAGAATTGGGTCAAAGGGTTGTATGACGTAAAAGGGGAGCAACACCAAATACTGGTGACCGGCTCTGCCCGTCTGGATGTGTATCGTCAAGGCGGGGATTCTCTGTTGGGGCGGTATCACTATTGGCGGTTGCATCCGTTTACCTTGGATGAAATTCCCTCAGACATGACCCCTGGTGAAGCTTTTGGGCGATTGATGACCGTAGGGGGGTTTCCCGAACCATTTTTCACCAATGACTTGCGGGAAGGTCGTCGCTGGCGCAAGGAACGATTCGACCGGGTTTTGCAGGAAGACATCCGCGACCTGGAAAATATCAAGAACATTCAGGGGATGCAGTTGTTGGTGGATCTCTTGCGGACGCGGGTGGGTGGGTTGGTGGTGTTGACCAATCTGGCGCAAGACATTCAGGTCGCCCCACAAACGGCCAAATCCTGGCTGGAATCTCTGGAACGGATGTATGTTTTATTTACGGTGCTGCCCGCTACAAAATCTATTCCTCGTGCAGTCTTAAAGCCGCCCAAGGTTTATTTCTTTGACAATGCCGATGTAGTCGACGAAAAGGGCGCACGGTTTGAAAATCTGGTGGCGACTTCCTTGCTGAAACGATTGCATTATCTGGAGGATCGTGAGGGATACCGCTGTGAGTTGCGTTACATCCGTGACAAGGAAGGCAGAGAAGTCGATTTCGCGGTGTTCGTGGATGGCGTGCTCAAGGAATTGATCGAAGTGAAATATAACGATGAAAGCATTTCTCCTGCATTGCGCTATTACACAGAGCGTCTGAAACCCGTGCGGGCCACGCAGTTGGTGGCTTTATTGGATAAACCTTACGATCATCTCGGCATCAGGGTGACCAACCCGCTGACGTATTTTTCAGAAAGTACCCTCTATTGAATGCGCTTTTATGGCATTCCATTACCCATAAGTCGAAATAACTATATAGATCAATGCAATGCGCCACGGCCCCAATCCCCTCCCCTTCAAGGGGAGGGTTGTACAAAGTTCCCTCCCCTTCAAGGGGAGGGT
>JAUYFZ010000235.1 GCA_030689585.1 Rhodocyclaceae bacterium
GGGATGGGGTTTTACGCGGAATTCTTCCCCCCATCCCCCGCCCCGCCACCCCCGTGACGGGGGAGGGGAGCGGTGTTCCAACCGGACCGGAGTGGTTACCTTAGATTTTGAGTTTATAGAAGTGCCCTAACGCGGTTTTCCAACTCAATCAAACGAGACGCAGCCTCCAACCCCAACTGGAGCGATTCACGCAGGCATTGAGTCAGATAATCGCAAAACGGCGTTAAATCACCCGCATCCGCTAGGGCAATCACGTCCAGATAACGCCGTCGGTCCCGGCTGTTGATCACCAACGGCAACAACCCCGCACAGAGCAAAACGTAATTCAACAACAAACGCACAACGCGTCCGTTGCCATCATCAAAGGGGTGAATTCGAATAAATTCATGGTGCGCACGCGCTAACAACTGCGGCAGTGCGAGCGTGGGTGTCTGCATTTCATCGCGTAGCCACTGAACAAAAGCAGTCATGTAACTCGACGTTTCCTCCGGCGAAGCAAAGTGGAAAATTTCTCCGCTGGCTGTCAAGACATGATTGGGTTGTGTCTTGTAGCAACCGGGTTCGATCCATTTGCGCGTCGGTTCCCCTTCCGGCGTTTGTGCGACGCGCCAGAACCCTTCCTTGAGGATGATGAGGTTCAAATCGCGTATATCGCCTTCCGTCAGAAAACGGCCCTCTTCAATGAATGACTTCGCCAGAACACGCACCAGCTCAATCGCTACGTCATGTCCGCGCATTTCCTCATATTCGCGCAGCAAATGATCGCCTCGTGTACGCCCGTGGATCAACAACAACAGAGTTTCACCATAGGTCAGTGTATTGCCCTCGATGTGATTAGAGTGGTAGTTCCACTCGATGCGCAAACGTTGCCACAGGCGGTTCTCATGGGCCATGGACAAGGGACAAGCGGCTTGCCAGTCCATGGCACATTGACGAAGATCAGCAGGTAACGTGTCGACCCATAGGTTTTGTGGATTCATGCGTGATATTCTACCCCCCATGCGCACCGCTGAAATTCAACGCAACACCCTCGAAACCCAAATCCAAGTCCGACTCGACTTGGATGGCTCTGGGCGGGCGACACTCTCTACCGGTGTCGGCTTTCTCGATCACATGCTCGATCAAATCGCCCGTCACGGAATGGTCGATCTAGACGTTGAAGCCAAGGGCGACTTACATATCGACGCACATCACACCGTCGAAGATGTCGGTATTGCCTTGGGGCAAGCATTAGCAAAAGCCTTCGGGGACAAGAAGGGCTTGCGCCGTTACGGTCATGCCTACGTTCCGCTGGATGAAGCCTTGTCGAGGGTCGTCATCGATTTGTCCGGTCGCCCCGGGCTGACGTTTGCCGTTGATTTCAGCCGTTCAACGATTGGAGATTTCGACGTGGATCTCGTGCGGGAATTCTTTCAAGGGCTGGTCAATCACGCCGCCATCACCATCCACATTGATTGTCTGCGGGGAGATAACGCCCACCATCAGGCCGAGACCCTTTTCAAAGCTTTTGGTCGTGCGCTTCGCATGGCGGTCGAAGCCGATCCACGCGCCGTTGGCACGGTGCCTTCTACCAAGGGAATTCTTTAATCCTTCCATGAATACCGTTGCAGTCGTCGATTACGGCATGGGGAATCTACGGTCGGTCGCCAAAGCGATCGAACATGTGGCTGTGGATGCCAAAGTCATCGTCACGTCCAATCCCGCAGAAGTGGCCGCCGCCTCCCGTGTCGTGGTTCCCGGTCAAGGGGCGATGCCCGATTGCATGCACGAACTCGGCTCACGCGGCCTACGGGATGCCGTGATCCGGGCCGCAGCGGAAAAACCTTTTCTCGGCATCTGCATCGGCTTGCAAATGCTTTTTGATCACAGCGAAGAAGGCAACGTACCGGGATTGGGACTGATTCAGGGATCGGTGCGTCGGTTTGACTTGGCACATCCCTTAAAAGTTCCGCACATGGGCTGGAATACCGTTCATCAAGCCATGGCGCATCCGCTCTGGAAAAACATCGACAACGATAGCCGTTTTTATTTCGTGCATAGCTACTACGTAGAACCTGCCCTTCCAGATGTCATCGCCAGTTCAACAAACTACGGCATTCTCTTTACCAGTGCCATTGCTCGCGATAACCTCTTCGCCACCCAGTTTCACCCCGAAAAAAGTGCTCAATCCGGTTTGACACTCCTAGAAAACTTCATGCGCTGGAATCCTTAATCATGCTTATCATCCCTGCGATTGACCTCAAAGACGGCCATTGTGTGCGCTTAAAACAAGGCGAGATGGACTCTGCATCCGTATTTTCCGAAGACCCGGCCGCCATGGCACGTCACTGGATCAATCAGGGTGCACGTCGCCTGCATCTCGTGGATCTGAACGGAGCCTTTGCCGGCAAACCCAAAAATGAATCCTCCATCAAAGCCATTCTGCGTGAAGTCGGCGAGGAAATTCCCGTGCAACTGGGCGGCGGTATTCGTGATCTGGACACCATCGCCCGCTGCCTTGATGACGGCGTGAGTTACGTCATCATCGGCACGGCGGCCGTGAAAAATCCCGGGTTTCTACAGGATGCCTGCACCGCATTTCCAGGCCACATCATTGTGGGTTTAGATGCC
>JAUYFZ010000236.1 GCA_030689585.1 Rhodocyclaceae bacterium
AAAAACCCACCTTCAAGGGGAGGGGGTAAGAACTCCCCCCCCTTCAAGGGGGAGGCTGGGAGGGGGATGGGGGATAGGTGTCGCATTAACGTTGCTTCCTGTCTTGGCGCAGGCGGAAATAACGCTCTCCGGCTTTCTGCAACAGAACACCGCGTTTAATACAGTGACGAAAAACCCGGATGGTCGTCATCACAAATGGCTGGAAGAACGTGCCCGTCTCCAGCTCGATGCCTCACAAGGGGAGTGGCGATTTTTTGCAAAAGGCGACATCGCCACCGATCACTTGGGTCGTCACGAGGGTTCAGAATTGCGCGAGGGTTATATCGACACCACCGCAGGCCACTGGGACTTGCGCATAGGTCGTCAGATCATCACCTGGGGTTTGGGCGATCTCGTCTTTGTCAATGACATCTGGGCGAAAGATCACGAAGCGATGTTTGCCGGACGACCGATGGAATACTTGAAACGCGGTGTCGATGCCGTAACGCTGGGCGTTTATCCAGAATTTGCCTCATTCGACCTGATCGTGGCACCTGAATTCCGCACAAGTCGCACCCCCGATGCCAATCGTTTTCACAACTACGACCCGATGCCATCAGTAACAAATCGTGAAACCGTGAAACCGAGCCACGGAGAATGGGGGTTGCGTGCCTATCGTGATATTGCTGGATGGGATACCGCAATTTATCTCTACCAAGGTTTCCAGCGTACCCCCTCGATGCGTCCCGACGACATGAACAACACGAGCAAAATCACCTACAGCTATCCCAAGCTGTCGACTTATGGTGTCAGTGCCTCAGGACGTTTGGGCGACGGGGTATTGAGCGTTGAGGCGGCCTTCTATGATTCCCCATCAGACCGTTCCGGCAATGATTTCGCCGTACCCAATGCACAGACTCGGTGGCTTATCGGCTACCAGATTCAACCCTGGGAAGACACCAGTCTGGGGTTTCAAACCACCGCCGAGCACATGCACGATTACGCCGCTTATCTGGCGGCACAACCCGCCGGTTTCCCGATTGACAAGCGCACCAGCCAGACCATAACGGCACGTCTGACGCAATCTTGGTTGCATCAGACGCTACGATTTTCCGTCTATGCCTCCTACCGCCCCCATGACAGCGACAGTTTCATCAATCCCGAACTGCGCTACAGCTTCACCGACAAGGTATGGGGTTCAATAGGGGCCAATCTCTTCAATGGTCGTGCTTCAGGATCGTTTGGGCAGTTTTCGCGGGATGACAATTTCTATATGCAGATGCGTTACGAGTTTTAGTCCGCTTTCAACTCGTTTGGCAACGTAGGAATTTGATCGGTCTCGTAAAAGGCGATGATTCTTGCGTGCTGATATCTCTGATGTTCTTTCATGGTCGCATTCTTCGGGCTATAGATATCTCCCGTGCCGTAAACCTTGAAGAACTCGTGGGGAATATTCACAAGATACTTGTCGATGATGTCCAATGGCGCACTGGAACGTTTCATCGCGTGTTTTTCATTAACCTTCTTGTTTCCAAAGGCAGAAGAACTACCAATCGAAATGAACAGAATTTTGCGTCCACGGCTTTCCCTCGACAGGAAATCCGCAAAATTCACGGCGCGTTCATATTCAAGCGTTCCCTGCTTTATCTCATCCGAACCGCTCTGAAAGAACAGCGTAATCTCTCCCGTCCCTTGTTTTTTCACAAGCTGTTCCAAGAGATGAAGCGACTTTTGAGCGATCTCCGCATTATTTTTGCTAGTGGCTAGAATCTCTCTAGTCGTTCCATTCAATTTTTGCAGTGATTCCTCTATTTTTCGAGTCCCACCTTTGATCTCAGAAAGTTCATTCATCGACATATTGTGAGAATCAACAAATAGTTGAGCAAGAACACTGGCCTGTCCGCTTGAAGCAATACCCATCGTTCCGACTGGAAATTCCACCGTCTTAGTCGTTCCTGCGGAATCTCTCATGTGAAGCTGTTTAACCTCTTCGCTGGCACAGCCGCAAAGAGCGAGCGATGCAATAATGCCCATCGTTATTTTTTTCATCGTGATCTCCATAAAAGAAAGAAATTGCTCGGCACAAATCAACCTAGCTGTCTGGCTCATTGGCCCACACCACACTATGTTCGATTCGAATTTAATCGTTATTTATTGTCGTCCTTATCTTGCTTTACCGTTCAGACAGCTTACATCAAAGACCAAGAATCACTCGAAATTCATCGCCTTCGTCCACGAATTCCAATGATTTGTTCATTTTTTTGCTTTCTCGATACACCATAGGCAAACCTCGACCCAGTTTATCCATATAACCCAAATGTTCCATTAAACGGACCAACAACGGATTGCGAGAAAAACTGGTGCCTGTGGTCAGCTTCGAGACCGTCACTGTATTGGGCAGGCGACCGGGGCTGATGAATTCGATACGATCATCAAACATGAAAACCCGAATTTGCGATCCGACGATGCTGTAATTGCGATGAACGCAGGCGTTAACCAATAGCTCACGAAAAACCTTATCAGGATAGTTGGGTTGATCCACTCGTTTTGCTTCTTGAATATCAGAGGCAATCGGAATATTTGCTTTTATGGCTGACATGGCATTGTCAATTTGCATTGGCAGGCCACCGAGAAATATTTTTTTATCGCGCAAATTCGAGTTAATTTCCGTGCCGGAAAAAACCGCAAAACTGATGCCAGATTGTGGCAGATGACGTTCAGGCGTAATGCCGAACACCAATAACCCTCCTACGGTAGGAATAAGCTGTTCACTTGCAATATCGCTGGCAATAATCAAGCGATGGCGTTCCGCTTCGTCTTCTTGTAAAAAGTCGACGTGGTAACGCGAAAAATAGTCAGCGATGCCGGATTGATTCAGGTGTTTGAGTTGTGCGCCCCCCACCTCTACCGTATCGTAATGAAATAATCCAGCAGACTGGAACAAACGTGTCAGTTCCTCACGAGAGGCGACCCGCTTGGTAGAACCGACACGAATAAAGTAACGATTTTTTGAAGTGTAATAAGGACGATCAGCTCCTTTCGAGATGCTGATTCTGGCCACATTGACCCACACCCCTTCTGAAGTTTGAAGTTGTACTACTTGATAAGTAGGGCAAAGTGGAGGAATAACCGCCGTACGACAGATGTTCATGACATCTTCTTCATAGTCACGCGAAAGTCCGCGTGCTTGACCTTGGTCATCTAATCCAAACCAAATTTCACCCCCTTCACCATTCGCAAAAGCAACAATTTCCTCCGCCAATGTTTGAGCACTGGTTTCTTCACGTTTGAATTCGATGTACTGATTTTCAGCGTTTGGAGGAACTGTTTGCATGATCATACGTAACCGATTGTCTTCTAAAGAATACTAACACAAGCCTCCCCCGCTTCCATCCGTCCAATCATGGCCGCTTGATCGAATCCATCGGCATGAAAAAGGGCCAGCACATTTTCTGCTTCATCCGCATGACAAGCCACCAAAAGCCCGCCACTGGTTTGCGGATCACTGAGTACTCTCTGTTGCCATTCTTCCAAAGAATCCTGTATCGCATCACCATAGCTTGCCCAGTTACGCACGGAAGCTCCCGTAAAAAGTCCTGCTTTCACGTGCGCTACGGCTTCGTCGATCAAAGGGATATGGTCAAACTCCAGCATGGCTGACAACCGCGAACCACGACAGATTTCCAGTAAATGTCCGGCCAGACCGAAACCGGTAACATCGGTGATGGCATGAACCTTGTCCATTTCGGATAACCGTGTGCCGGTTACATTGAGCTTCGTCGTCTGGCGTAGCATTTCGGCATAACCGTGATCAGAAAGCACGCCTTTCTTGAGAGCGGCTGACAAGATGCCGATGCCCAGTGGCTTGCCGAGAATCAGGACATCGCCGGCCTTCGCGCCACTGTTTTTTTTCACCCGTTTCGGATGCACCAGCCCTATCCCTACCAATCCGTAGATGGGTTCCGCGACATCGATGGAATGCCCGCCGGCAATAGGAATTCCGGCTTTCTGACACACCTCGGCACCGCCGGTCAGGATTTGACGAATCACTTCTTCCGGCAATTTATCAAGGGGCATACCCACGACCGCCAAAGCAAAGATCGGTCGGCCCCCCATGGCGTAGACATCAGAAAGTGCGTTGGTGGCGGCAATGCGGCCAAAATCAGTGGGGTCGTCGACGATAGGGGTAAAGAAATCGGTGGTGGCAATGATGGCCTGGCTTTCGTTGATGCGGTAGACGGCGGCATCATCTGAAGTCTCCAAGCCGACCA
>JAUYFZ010000238.1 GCA_030689585.1 Rhodocyclaceae bacterium
GCGGTGGTGCGCCTATCGCCGTTATCCGGCAGTACATCGAGCAGCAGCAGACTCCGCACTAAAGTCAAAGGCAAGGACGGCTTGCGCCGTCCGCGCTCTTGACCCCGCCCTGAAGGGCGAGGTTTGCCGCGCAACCGATCACGCTGCAGCAACACCTCGTTCGATCATTTCTGCTGCCCAAGCGTTCAGACTCTTGCCTTTTGTTTGCGCGACCATCGCGGCACGAGCATGTAGCTCTGTGGATAGCCGCAAGCGGAACTGTCCTGAATAAGGACGAGTGGGTTCGCGTTTCGACTTTAGGCAGGTTTCAACGTAGTCATCCACAGCCGCTTCAAAGGCAGTTCGCAATTCGACAACACTCTCGCCATGGAAGCCGATTACATCCCGAACACCGGCGATGTGTCCAACAAAACAACCGTCTTCTTCACTATATTCCACGCGAGCCGCATAACCCTTATAAGTCATTGTGTTCATGGTTTCACTCCTAGGTTCTCAAGAAATTGCCTTACGTCGCGCACCTGATAGGGTTTTGCCTCCTTCGCCGGATGCGGTCGGTGGAAAGTGGCAATCATCCCATCCTTCTCGAAACGCACCCGCGAACCATTGCCTTCGATCACCTGACAACCCATCGCCGCCAGCATCGCTTCGATGCGCCGCCATGCGAGCGACTTTGAGACGGGTTCGGCGAAAATGGCAGTAACGGTATTGCTGTGGGTGGCGTTCATGTACGCATGGTATCTGATAATGGAACCATTAGCGATGAAGATGGATAATTTGATGAGAATTAGAGTTTGTAGACGTGCCCTTTACTTTGTAACGCTACGTAACAAACAGGCAAGGCGTAACGTAACGATGCAAAATAGCCGCTATCGGTAATACGGTGCTTACAAACGATATGTCTAATGGCATCCATGGGCGAATGAATACGCTCATCTGAGGCTGGACTGTTCCAGATTGAAACACCATTTGATAGAGGAGATTGACATGAGCATGTTAAACAGCAAGTTTCGCAAAGGGATTGCCCTAGTCGCCGGTTTGGGTGTCGTGATGGTCGCCGTAGCACAGCCCGGCCCAGGATTCGGTCCTGGCATGATGTGTCGCGGTGGTCCCGGCATGATGATGGGTGGCTATGGACCGATGTTCGCCAGTGATGAGGCCGAGATGGTCAAGTTTCAACAGGAACGGTTAGCCCGTGTCAAGGAGAAACTGGGCATTACGGCAGAGCAACAACCCGCGTGGAATGCCTTTGCAGCCAAGATGGAATCGCAATTCAAAACCATGCGAACAGGGGCGAAAGACACCACGACCACCGCTGCTACCACAGCACCGGAGCGAATGAAGCAGCATCACCAATCTATGAGCGAACATCAAAAAACGATGGAATCGATGACGGAATCTTTTACGGCACTCTACGAAGCTCTGATGCCGAAACAACGCGAAATGCTGGATCGGTTTTTTAATTTCATGCCTCGCCACGGTTGATTGGCGTTCAAAAACAGGAGTGCAGTAATGAGTTTCGCCACACGCATCACATACAAACTGTGTTTTTACAGCTTATTGCTGTTCACCTGTTTTTCCGTTCAAGCGCAGGAAACCGAGATGACTTTGACGGCAGCCATTGCTGAAGCACTGGCCAAACATCCTTCGATTAGCATCGGGCGTAGTCGTCTAACCCAGTCGGAGGCGGATTATCAGACTGCTCGTGCCGGATTGCTGCCCCGTCTTTCTGCCAATGCTTATTACAACCGGCTGGATCCTCAGCGCATGGGACTATCCAGCTCAACGACTGCGCTTTATGGACGTGAAAGTTTTGCTGGTTTAAGCGCGAAACAGTTGCTTTATGACGGCAGTACACAATCCAAAGATGAAGCCGCCCGTGAATTTATAGCGGTCAAGCAAGCAGGCTTGGATGGAGCAGGCGGGGATTTGGTATATCAAGTTACTCAGTCTTACTACCGCGTGTTGGAAGCCGCTGCGTTAATGCAGGCCGCCAAGGAAGCATTCACGCGTACCAGCGAATTTGAAACGCTGACCCGTGTCCTGTTTGAAGCGGGCAAGACGACCCGTTTAGACCTGTTGAAAGCGGGGAACGCCCGTATTGATGCGGAAACTACCTTAACGCGCACCCGTGAACTTGCCACGACGGCGCAGGTTCTTTTGACTGCGGTCATGGGACGTGAGAATCCCGACTTTCGGATCGCAGGGCAATTACCTGGCGCAGTGGAGCCGCCTTTGTTGGAGCCGGCGATAAAGGCGGAGGTGCTGGCGAAAAATCCGGAATTGCGGCAGTTGCGTCATCAAATCGCACAGGCGGAACGCAATCTCGATGCGGCCAGCGGTGCGCGCCATCCAACCATCAGTTTGCAAGGCACGGCGGGGAATCGCGCTCGCGACATTGGTGGCAATGCCAATGAATGGACGGCGGGTATATTTTTTGATCTGCCCCTCTATGATGGTGGCATCATCGCTGCGGGTGTTGTCAAGGCGCAAGCACTGCTCACCGAAGGACGCGCAGCCGAGCGCAACGCACAATTGGATATTGAATCACGGTTGCGTCAGGCGTTATCCACTTGGCGCACAGCACAAGCGGATGCAATTTCATCAACTGAACGCATCAAGACCGGACATGAAGCCACGCGCACGGCAGAAGGTTTGTATCGTGCCGGAAAAGCCACTGCACTGGATGTTTTGAGCGCGCAAGCCGATCTTGCCCGTGCTGAAGGAGATCGCGCTCAAGCATTGACGGCCTACGCCATCGCACGCGCCGCGATTGATCGCTTGCTCGGCAAAACCATACTCTCGACGGGAGAAAAACAATGAGAAAAATATCGCGCAATACCGTATTCATCGGGCTGACTATCGCGCTGGTTTTGGCGGGAGTTAGCACCTGGTGGTTCAAGGGTGGTCAGCCAGTTACAGTCGTTCAGGTCAGCGAGGGAGCACTCGAAGAGCAGGTGCGGGGTTCAGCCCGTGTTCGTGCGCGGGTTGCGGTAACGCTTTCTGCCCGCGTAACGGCAGCGATAATCGCGATGGAAGCGGATATTGGGGATGCCGTGCGGCGCGATCAGGTATTGGTGCGATTGGATGATCGTGATCTTAGAGCGCGTACTGCTTCGGCCGGTGCAACATTGGCGCGGGCACAAGCTGATTTGGCTTTGGCGACCAGCAACGAGCGACGCGATAAGGAAGTCTTTGAAAAGGGCTATATCAGCGCGGCAGCGATGGATGCCACGGTGATGTTGCGTCGCGCAAAAGCAGCCGAAGCAACCGCCGTGGCGCAAGAAATCAAACTGGCCGATACTCAGGCGAGCTATGCCAATCTGCGCTCACCCATGGCGGGCATCGTGGTCGCTCGACTGGCTGAACCTGGCAACATGGTGTCACCCGGTGCGCCTTTATTGCGTCTAATCGATCCAACGACGCTTCAGGTCGTGGCCCGCATCGACGAAACCGAAGCCGGACGACTTCAGCCAGGAATGCCGGTATTGATTCGCTTGCGCACGGGGGGTGAGGTCACCGGAAAAGTCTCGCGCATTGCCTTGGAAGCAGATGTCGCAGCGCGTGAATTTGAAGTGGAAATAACCTTTGACAAACCACTCACGCGCTTTGCCATTGACCAAGAAGCAGAGGTTGCCATTCGTGTCGGCACGGCACTAGGACAGCTTGTTCCCCTATCTGCTTTGATTCGTCAGGAAGGGAAAGTGGGGGTGTTGCGTGTGCAGGATGGACGAGCGCGATTCCAGCCGGTTGAAACGGGCACCTCCGGCAACGACATGATTTTGATCAAAAAAGGGCTGAGTGTGGGCGATACGCTCGTGCGCGAAGCGCAGACGATTCGTGCCGGTGCGCGGGTGCGTATCGAGAATAATTGATATGGATCTCGCCATTAAAGACGTGCAACGGCACAAGGGTAAGTTTTTCGCCACCATCGTGGGGGTGGGGATGTTGATGTCGATCGTGCTCATCATGAACGGCATTTTTCAGGGCAACGTCTCCGATTCGGTCTGGATGATCGACAACACCGCCACCGATTTATGGGTGGTGGAATACAAGCGTGGCGGACCTTTCAACGAGCAATCGCGTATTCCGGAAACTGCCTGGAAAAGCGTGGCGGCGACTCCTGGTGTTGCCAAGGCCAGCCCCTTTATTACCTACACCGTGCAACGCGAGGCGGCAGGGCGCGAACAGCATTTCACCATCATCGGCTACGACGTTTTCGGGGGATTGGGCGGTCCCGGACACATGATTGCCGGACGCGCCATTGCTCAGGCGCATTACGAAACGGTGGCAGATAGCAAATTAGGGCTGGCACTGGGCGATATTCTTCCGTTGGGCGTACATAAATACACCGTGGTGGGATTGACCAAGGGTGCGGTGGATTCCGGTGGCAATCCGCTTCTGTACCTTTCGCTGCCGGATGCCCAAGAAGTGCTCTATCAACAGGATAACCGTGCGCTGGATATTACCCGCGCTGCGGATCGTGCGCGGCTGGCAGGGGCGGGTTACACCCCCGCACAGGCGGATAAGTTGTTACCGCTATTGGCGGGGCGCACCAAGACCGTGAGCGCGATTCTGGCGAAACTGGAACCTGGGGCTGATCTGAAAAAGGTAGCCAACCATATCGAACAATGGCTTTACTTCAACGTATATACGACTGAACAGGAACGCAATCTGATGTTGGAGGGTCGTGTTAAAAAAATGAGTGCTGTGCTGGGTCTGTTCCGTGCCCTATTGGTGATCGTGTCGCTGGTCATCATTGCCTTGTTAATTTATGTACTGACGGTGGAAAAGATAAAAGCCATTGCCACACTGAAACTCATGGGAGCTTCCAACTGGGTGATCGTGCGGCTGATTCTTGAACAATCGGTGGTGCTGACTTTGGCGAGTTTTGTTTTCGCCTGGACGCTGGTGAATCTCACCTATGACAAATTTCCTCGCACCCTAGTGCTGTTGCCGCACGAAACATGGACAACTTTCAGCGTGTTCTTTATAGGTGGCGTATTGGCGAGTTTGATCGGGATTATTCATGCGTTGCGTACTCCTCCATCTCTGGCATTGGGAGGCTGACATGGCAAACAATGAAATTCTGCGCGTAGAAGGCTTGCGTAAAACCTTCGGTCATGGTGCCGAAGCGGTGACAGCCATTCGGGATGTTTCTTTCTCGGTGGGACAAGGCGAACTCATGGCCTTGCTCGGTCCCTCGGGTTCCGGCAAAAGCACCTTGTTGTTATCCATCAGCCTGATTCTGGAACCGACCACTGGACGCATCGTGATGAACGGGAAAACGATCTACGACAACGCCTGGGCCGGTATCGACGTGCGGCGTTTTCGCCGCGAAAACATTGGGTTCATCTTTCAAGGGCACAACCTGATCCCGTTTCTCAATGCCAGGGACAACATCGCCATCGCGCTGGAAATCAATGGGGTATCAGGACGTGCGGCGCAAACCCGCGCCAATGAACTCCTCGATTATCTTGAACTGGGACATAGAGCTAATTCGTTACCAGCCAACTTGTCCGGTGGTGAACAACAGCGGGTCGCCATCGGTCGCGCCTTAGCCAATTCACCGCCACTCATCTTGGCTGATGAGCCGACCGCCTCACTGGATACCGAGCGCGGTACAAAAGTCATGGAACTATTAAGACGCATCGCCCGCGAACGGAAAACGGCAGTAATAGCCGTCACGCACGACCTGCGCATGATCGAAGGGTTTGATACCGTCTGGCATATCGAGGATGGGCGGCTTGTCAAAGTTAATTAATGGCACTTCGTAACCACTCAGGTCCGGTCGGAACACAGATCTCCTCCCCCTTCAAGGGGGAGGCCGGGAGGGGGATGGGGGGAAGAATTCCGCGTAGAACCCCATCCCCACCCCAACCCTCCCCTTGAAGGGGAGGGAGATTGACGCCGCCGACCT
>JAUYFZ010000240.1 GCA_030689585.1 Rhodocyclaceae bacterium
CGGTCGGAACACAGCTCTCCTCCCCCTTCAAGGGGGAGGCGGGGAGGGGGATGGGGGGAAGAATTCCGCGTAAAACCCCATCCCCACCCCAGCCCTCCCCTTGAAGGGGAGGGAGATTGACACCGACCTGAGTAGTTACGTTCATGGTTCGACAAGCTCACCACGAACGGGGGGGAGCTCACCACGAACGGAGTTATTTCACGCTAACATTTCATCATTTCATGATGTTTTTCACTGATGACATGGGATGGTTTGGTTGTCCGCGCACCAATCGCACAGAAGTGCCGCTGGCACTGTTGCCTTCCAAAGAAAGGGCCAGATCGAAACTCACCAACATGGCACCGCCTACTTCGGAATACACATAACGACTGGTCCAGAAGTAACTGGCCAGTGTGTTGGGGAAAAAACGTGCGTCAATCTTTGCTCCCTGTGCATCGGGCCGCAGCAAACTTTCAAGTTCTTCGACCGTAGGGAGTCGCCAGTCACGAAAGCCGCACAACCCGCGTTTGTTGATGTCGGCCATATAACTTTCAGTGTCGCAGCGGCCTTTGGGCATACATTGCCCCCCATCTAGATAACCGACCGGAAGACGTTGTTTTTCAAGCGTTTTGTCATGCCATGAATAGGTCCACTTCTTATCACGGGGGCCGTTGTCGTCCGTTTTGACTTCCCAGACTAGGCCGCTGGCTGTGTCAAGCACGCAGGGATGGGCGCGAAGACCGGTTTGCGGCAGCGTTTTTTTCCCTTTCGCGTTGAGTGCGACGTAAGTCGTCACTTCGGCTTGAACGAGCAGGGGTATCAAAGAGAACAACAGGACGGCACAGGTTTTTGTGGGGGAGCGTGCGATGTGAGGAGTCATAGAGGAGGTTCAACGCATTGAAGTGGTAAAAGATTGTTCAAACCGACCGCCCGAATGTTTTCTGTCAGCGGAAATTCGCGGTCGCCCGGATAGATTATGCTTAATTTTGTGAGATTCAGAACTTCCATCGCTGTATACATGGATCGTGTGGCGCGTGGCTGATCGGTGTATTTGATCTCATAGCCGATTCTGCCCTGATCGGTCAGGAGGAACAGGTCGACCTCGCCACCGCCGTGCGCTGCCCAGAAATAGACTTCACTAGAGGTTGCGCGATGGCGACGGATGATTTCCTCGATGGCGAACCCTTCCCATGAGGCACCGAGCTTTGGATGCCTCGCGAGTGTGGTCGAATCGGGAATGCCCATCAGGGTGTGGAACAGGCCGGAATCGCGCAGATAGAGTTTGGGTGCTTTCACCTGTCGCTTGCTCACGTTTTCGTACCAGGGCATCAACAGGCGCACCATGAAGGTTGCTTCGAGGATGTCCAGATAACGACGGACGGTCGTATCCGCCACACCGAAGGAACGCCCCAGTTCAGAGAAATTGACGATCTGTCCATGATAGTGGGCCAGCATCATCCAGAATCGGCGCAGGGACTGCGGCGGTATGGTAATTCCCAACGAAGGAAGGTCGCGCTCCAGAAACGTGGCGACATAATCCTTGCGCCACTGGGTGCTGCCGGTGTCGTTGTTCGCCAGAAACGATCGAGGGAATCCGCCGCGCAGCCACAAACGTTGCTGGGATTCGATACCGGTTTCGCTCAAAGAAAAAGGTGTCAGCTCGATATAACCGATGCGGCCAGCCAGCGTTTCGGACGATTGACGGATCAGGTCGCGTGAGGCACTGCCTAGGATCAGAAAGCGTGCTGGATTATCCGGTCGATCCACCAGCACACGCAGAACTGGAAATAGCTCCGGGCTGCGCTGAATCTCGTCAATGACCACCAGCCCCCGCAAGTCCTGGAGAGCCAGCCGGGGTGAAGTTAGCAGTGTCAGGTCAATGGGGTCTTCCAGATCGAAGCGAGTAACGGGTCCATCAAACCGTTCTTCTACCATTCGCGCCAGCGTCGTTTTCCCGCACTGACGCGGTCCGAGTAAGGCCAGCACAGGGTGAATGGCGAATTGTTGCTCTATCTGGCGAAGGTGCTCGGGGCGGTCCATGGGGGAATGATAGTTGAAATTTCAGCGACGCGCACAGAGTTTTCAATGTTATCGCGGAACAAACCGCTTGAACGATTCAGGTAACGGCGCATTTTCTAGGCTTCGTTGAGAAAACAAAAAACGACCATCGCAGACAAACCCCAGTTGATCCCATTTCACTGCGTTTAATGCGTTACAAAATTCACTCAGATCAATCTGTGGATCGTGCGGGAATAGTGCCAGAACTGCCCCGTCGAATTGGGTGCATGGGTGAAGAAAAAAAGGCGGCGACTGACGGGTTTTTCCATTGACATACACGCGGGGTGCGTCCGTTATCGGATAGCCTCGCCCCCATTGCCACCAGTTTGATTCATTAAAGGCGCGGATAGCCCGTGCCATCAGCCGGTTTTTGTGAGGAAGCAACGAATCGGGCGGGCCGTCATTTTTCCCTACCCAGATCATCTTGCGCGTTTTTCCGGTTTTCACGGTGTCAGAGCAGACGAAATTCAGATTTCCGAACGTTTCGTCTGCATAAAGGTCATCCGCGCCGGAAACCGCGCCTACCTTGACGCGGGCGATGTCTTTCAGGTGAAGGGAGTGCAGGTCTTTTGAAAACATCAAATGTCCGGCAGTTTCCACAAAATACCGGTTTTCCCACGGAGGCGATTCCAACGCGGCCTCAAAATTATCTCGGTTGCCGATCTCTGCATATCGAACGGAGCGATCCAGGCAATCCTTCTGATATCGCCAGATCAGGCAATTGGGAACGGCCGTCGCAAAAACTCGCGCATCCCCCAGTTCAATGGCATCCGTGATCGCCCCCTGTGAAGTCAGCCATTTATTCATCCGCACACTCGAGGTCGTTTTTAGAAAATCGCGGGGCGTGATGAAGATCAACTCCCCGCCTGGGGCGAGGTGACGAACGGCCTTCTCAATGAAAAACAGATAGAGGTTTGAGCGCAGATCAAACAGACTTGAACGAAGGAGTGTCTTTGTACTCGGTTGAATATCCTGGTATCTGACATACGGTGGATTGCCGATGATGGTGTCGAACTTCTCTGTTTCTGGATATGAAAAGAAATCGATGTTCAAACACCCCATCGGCGCGTGCGATTGATCCAGTTCAATCGCAACGCATTCCGGCAAACCATTTGAAAAGACCCCCTCCCCGCAAGAGGGTTCCAATACCCGGCCTTTATTCCTGCGCAAAGCCAGCATTGCACGGACGACACAGGGCGGCGTAAAAACTTGGCCTAAGGTTTCGACGTTATGTGAAGTTTTAGCGT
>JAUYFZ010000242.1 GCA_030689585.1 Rhodocyclaceae bacterium
AAAGGAGGTTGATTGGAATTTAATGTTTCGTCGAACCACATATCGCATTGCTCTATTTCCATGCTTCCCGTGGTCATAGGCGCAACGAATATATACGCCAATGACCACTGAAATGACAAGAACACAGGTAAAACACCCCAAAAATGATCAGTCTTACAAAATCTTTACTTCGTCAAGCAACCATAGCCGCACTGGGCAATGAATGTTGTGATCAAACAAAACATAGGGTAACGCTCTGAGAATGAGGTGTTTCTGGGGAATATAGGGGTTTTCTGCCAAGCACTAGTTACGACGACGACATCGAGTTTACCGAGCGTTACTTTGGTCGGAGGTACAGTTGGCGGGGGAGCTAACGAGTTTGGGGGAAGCACACCGATAGCACCTGTTGCGTTAGCAGCTCCAGTTACAACAGAAACTCCTGTGACAATAGTAGCCACTGTGTCTGCCGTGTCCGAGCCAACGACTCCGACCACCCCATCATCGGTTCCCGCGACTACTGCGGAACCTGCAAAGAGCGAAGCTCCTAAAGCTCAGGAATCAAAACCGGCTGCGACCGAGCAGAAACCAGCGGACAAACCGAAGGCCGAAGAGAAGAAGGCCGAGAGCAAGCAGGAAGCCAAAAAAGAGGAAAGTAAAGAAGACAAGAAAGAGGATAAAAAAGAAGACAAGCCAAAAGAAGATAAACCACAGGACAAACCCAAGGATGACAAACCCAAAGCAAAACCCAAGCAGTGTGCGTAGGGGTATTTTCCTGCTTGCATTGCTATTGACAAGTTTTTCCGTGTGGGCGGAGGGGGCGGGTGTCGTGACGCACCTCTCTGGGATGTTGGTGGCGAAATTATCCGATGGCGTTAGCACACGGATTCTCTCGGTAAAATCTGAAATACAGGAGGGAGATACCTTGATGACGCAAGACAATACCTACGCACGCATTAAGTTTCAGGATAGCGGAGAGGTGGTGTTGCGTCCGAATTCTCAATTTCTCATTGACAAGTATTCTTATAAGCCGGAACAGCCTGCGGAAGATAACCAGGTGGTCAATCTATTGAAGGGCGGGATGCGCATGGTGACTGGATTGCTGGGGAAACGAAATCCTGACAAGGTGCAAGTGGTGGCTCCCACGGCGACCATCGGTATTCGAGGCACCCACTTTGGTTTGCTGATGTGTGCCAACGATTGCTTGACCATTCCAACCATCAGCGGGCAACCTCCGGCGAATGGTTTGCATATTGACGTGGCGGCAGGGGCCATTTCCGTGACGAACCCTGCCGGTAGTCAAGTGATGGGCACGGGGCAATTCGGCTATGTGCAAAGCCCAACGGCTCCGCCCGTTATCGTGCCGCCAAGCCAGGGGATTCAAGTGACCATGCCACCTGCGATTAGCCAGAACAACGCTGCCGGACGCAGCGTGGGTAAAGAACGTTCTTCAACGGAATGCTCTGTGCAATGAAACCTAACCGTCGAACCCACTGGTTTCGCCACGTTATTGGCATCAGTTTGCTGACGCTATTTTTAGGTCACGCCACGCATTGGCATCGCATTGGGTTTATCGAGCGGCTTGATGCGATGTTCTACGACGCGAAAATTCGCATGGATTCTTCCGGCACGGTGGATGATCGTGTGGTCATTCTTGATATTGACGAGAAATCTCTGGCCGGAGAGGGGCAGTGGCCTTGGCGACGGGATCGTCTGGCACGTCTCATGGATCGGTTATTCGACGATTACGCGGTAAAACTTGTTGCCTTCGATGTGGTGTTTGCCGAACCGGATGATCGTGGCGAAAACGGTGCGCTCGATGCGCGATTCGCGCAGTCCATGACAAATCGCCCAGTCATTCTGGGCCATTATTTATCGAGCCTAGAAGGGGGATATTCCGCCGGAGTTTTGCCGCCGCCGGTTTTGCCCCAAGGGGCTTTTCAAGGGCGACCAGTCGCCATCACCTTGTGGAGCGGGCATGGAGGAAACCTGGCCGTACTGCAATCGAGTGCGGCGGGGGGAGGGTATTTCAATTTTCTGGTGGATGAAGACGGCATTTCACGACGAGTTCCTCTGTTGGCGGAATATAAAGGCGAGTATTACGAATCCTTGTCGTTGGCGGTGGTGCGCTCGCTGTTGGGCAACCCTCCGATTCAGACGGGGTTTGTCGAAGGAGGAGATGGGTACGGCGGTTTGGAATGGCTCGAATTATTGGGGATGAAATTTCCCGTGGATGAGAATGTTTCGGCCTTGATTCCCTATCGCGGCCCGCAGGGAAGTTTCCCTTATATCTCGGCCACCGATGTGATGAAGGGGCGTGTGGCCGTCGAGAAATTGAAAGATCGTATCGTGCTGATTGGAACCACGGCCCCCGGCCTGATGGATTTACGGTCGCCCCCGGTTTCGGCGGCCTATCCCGGCGTGGAGGCTCACGCCAATTTGATTGTGGGCATGTTGGACGATACCTTGTTGCGCAAGCCGGCTTATTTGTTGGCAGCGGATGGGTTGTTGATGTTCGCCATCGGCCTGTTCATGATCTTTGGATTATCGGCCACTCCCTTGCGTGCCACGCTTACCAGTCTGGGGATATTGACGAGCGTTATTCTCGGTAATCTTTTGCTTTGGAACGAAGCACGCATGGTGATGCCGCTCGCGGCGACTTTGTTGCTGGCATTGACGCTATATGCCTTGCACATGGCGTGGGGCTATTTTGTTGAATCGCGCACGAAACGTTTATTTACCGAACTTTTTGGGCAATATGTGCCGCCGGAACTGGTGGCAGAAATGGCGAAGAACCCTGAAGGCTACAGCATGACGGGCCGCAAGGCGGAACTAACAATCCTTTTTTCAGACGTGCGGGATTTCACCACCATTTCCGAAGGATTACCTCCCGATGCGTTGGCCGCCTTGATGAATGAATATTTGGGCGCCATGACGACCATTGTTCAAAAACATCGCGGAACGCTCGATAAATATATCGGCGATGCCATCATGGCCTTCTGGGGTGCTCCCGTGGAAGACCCGGATCAGGCAGGACGTGCAGTCACAACGGCCTTGGAAATGCAAGCCGCTCTTCAGTTGCTCAATGAACGTTTGAAAGAAAAAGGCTGGCCGGCCTTACGCATCGGTATTGGCATCAACACGGGGGTGGTGACGGTGGGAGATATGGGTTCTCCGGTGCGTAAAGCCTATACGGTGATGGGGGATGCGGTCAATCTGGCTTCTCGTTTGGAGGGAGTCACCAAGGATTTTAGTGTGGGTGTCGTCATTGGTGCCGCAACGCGGGCGAAATTGGACAATGATCCCCGGTTTTCCTTCCATGATCTGGGCAGTGTCAAAGTCAAAGGACGAGCAGAAACGGTCAATATCAGTGAGCCGTTTTTTCGTAACTACTCAGGTCGGTGTCAATCTCCCTCCCCTTCAAGGGGAGGGTTGGGGTGGGGATGGGGTTTTACGCGGAATTCTTCCCCCCATCCCCCTCCCCGCCTCCCCCTTGAAGGGGGAGGAGAGCTGTGTTCCGACCG
>JAUYFZ010000246.1 GCA_030689585.1 Rhodocyclaceae bacterium
AATCGGTGTTTATCGTCAAGCACAATCTACATTCCGATCAGGCAACCATCGTTTGAGGCATTCGGCGAGTATGCCAATCGCAACAGGTTTGGCAATAAAGTCATCCATGCCCGCTGCAATACATTTCTCTCGATCGCGTGCCAGCACATTGGCTGTCATGGCCACGATAATCAAGTGCTTTCCGGTCGCTGCTTCTTCCTGCCGTATTTGGCGCGTCGCTTCAAAGCCATCCATAACCGGCATCTGACAATCCATCAGCACGAGATCGAAATGCCGTTTTGAGAGCAATTGCAGTGCTTCTGCTCCGTCCATAGCCAGCGAGATATTTTGAACCCCCAGTTTTTCCAGCATTCGTTGCGCTACTTTTTGGTTAACGATGTTGTCTTCCACAATCAAAATATGCGCATGTTTTTGCTGTTTCGGCACGGTAGACGGCGGTGGCGATTGTGGTTCCACGAGTGTTGCCGTATCGGCTGGTAGCGGTAGTGTGAAGGTAAAGACGCTGCCTTGTCCCAACGAGGAGGTAACGTGAATATCGCCACCCATTTGCACCGCCAATCGCTGGCTGATCGTTAAACCCAATCCGGTGCCACCAAACCGGCGGGTGATGGAAGCATCTGCCTGCGAAAAAGGCGTGAAGAGCATGGCTAGTGTTGCTTCGTTCATGCCGATGCCGCTATCTCGTATGGCAAAGCTGATATTCGTCCCCTCTGTTTTGTTCACTTCCAGGGTTACATTTCCCTGTTCAGTAAACTTCAAGGCATTGCCTATCAGGTTGTTGAGGATTTGACGCACTCTGCCACCATCACCGATTACCTGACAGGGTATGTTGTCGCCCCACGCGATATCGAAGGCAAGCCCCTTGGCCGTTGCCTGCGTAGAAAATAAGAAGTCGATATCCCGCTTCAGTTCGCACAACGAAAACGAAGTGTGTTCGATATGTACCTGCCCAGCTTCGATCTTTGAAAAATTCAGAATGTCGTTGATAACAACCAGCAAAGCATCGGCACTGCTGCAAATGATGGCGGCATATTCGCGCTGTTCTTCTGTTAGATCGGTATGAAGCAACAGATGGCTCATGCCGATAACACCGTTCATGGGCGTACGAATTTCGTGGCTCATGTTCGCCACAAACACACTCTTGGCATCGTTCGCGCTTTCTGCCACCTTCCGCGCTTCCAGAATGGTGTGTTCATAGGCTTGGCGTTGAGTCATGTCGTCGGCAATAGTGCGTGCGAGCACCTCTATTTCCTCCGCCGCTCCTACAACATCCGGTTTTTCGTTGCGTGCAATCGCATCAACAATTCGATTAAGCGGACGCACGACTTGGCGGTATAGGCTAAATCCGATCAGCGATAGCCCGATTACTATGGTCAGTGTTACTAACCAGTAGAGCCAGGTAACCTTAGTGGTTAAATCGCGAAACCGAGCATTATCAAATGCCAGCAGAATTTTGAGATTCCAGGGTTCAAAGTTGGCGCGCTGGAGATGCAGGTGATGTAAATGTCCCCAAGTCTTTAGGGATGAGTCGCTATCGGAATTTTCGAGGGCTGCGTTCGGTATGGCACCGACTGCGAGCATAATTTTTCCTTCTGAACTGAGCACGATAGCGGCATTTTGGGCACGCACGATGCGCTCGATATCGAGAATGGCGCGCCCGCGTTCAACAAGAGCCGCAGGTTCATCCGGTTCGCCACCCTGCTCTAAGACATTGAGTAGGTGCGTGTCCAGTTGCTCATAAACGCTACGCGTCAGAGTGTTCAAGTCGTCTGTGATGCGCATATGGACGATGTCTGAAATGGGACGCAGCACTACGATATGTAGCGTCGCACCCATCAATAGCATTGCCGCGATGATCGGTATGCCAATTTTGGCAATCAGGCTGCGATTTTTCTTCACGGGTGAATAACGGGTGCTGTTGTGGCTAAGGTTTTGGGATAGACGATTTCACGCCGACCATTGCGCCATTGGGCGATAAAGCTTTGTTGACGTAGTTGCTTGCCGGTGGCATCCACGCCATAACGTCCAATAATAGTTATGGAATTCATGTCCTGTAAGGTTTTTGCAAGTTGCATACGCTCCAGCGAGCCGGCGGACTTTGCCGCACTTTCCAACACCTGTCCGCCAGCATAGATCATGGCAGCGTGATAGCTAGGGGGCATGTTCCAGGTGCGTTTATAGTTTTTATCAAACTCTTGTGAGCTTGGATAGCGCAGACGAGATTCCCACATGGTTGAGGTGAAGGTGTCCTCAGCATCTCCTTTGAGGACATCACCAAATTTGTCCACAGCCGGACCCACGGAGGCAAAAAAGAGCCGAGGGGTCCACTTCATGGTTTTCAGTGCCCGACGAGCATTGATGGATTCGTCAAAATGTCCTTCCACGAGTAATGCTTCTGCCTTCGCCGCCTTTGCCCGTGCGAGTGGTCCGTTTAAATCTACAGTGCCCTTGCGAAATGATTCCAGATGGACAATGGTCAGGTTGTAGCGATTAGCCAGTGTTTTGGCAGAATCAGCCATGCTGATCGAAAAGCCGTCATCGGCATGGATAACGGCAATGCGCGATATTTTGGCTTCCAGCATCAGTTCGAATAGCCCTACTTGAAACTGACTGGCAGGGGAATAAGCACCGATGATGTGCTTATAGCCCTTTTCCCAGAGGCTATCAGCAGAACCTCCCGTAACTAACATAGGCCACCCGTTAGCCGCTGCTACTGCCGCGGCTGCCGCCGTGATCGGCGTGGAATAGGGTCCCAGTAGAAAATCCACTCGGTCTTTATGGATCAGTTGCTCATAGAGTTTCGCCGCAGTGGCTGGATCGCTGGTGTCGTCGTAAATCACCAGCTCCACCGGACGACCCAATAAGCCGCCGCGTCCATTGACATTCTTCGCCCACAATTTGATCCCCTGTGCCTGATGAAGAACAATGGCGGCATATTGACCAGTTAGCCCCAGAGAAAGCCCGATGCGATAAGGTTCAGCCGCTCCGGCGTGTAGTGAAGTAAGCGTGATAAAACATGACAATAAAATTTTCAACATGAAAGCACCTCTATAAAATCGGAGACATGTCTGGCTGAGTTGTCGTTTTTGCTAGAAAATTTCAGCCAGCAAACTAGTGGCGGAGACGCAGGGATTCGAACCCTGGATCCAGGTTTTGCCCAGATGCGATCTTAGCAGGGGCGTGCCTTCGACCACTCGACCACGTCTCCGAAGAGGGCGGGATGATACTTGTTATCCGTATCCATGGTCAATTGACAAAATCCGCCACATGCAACATTCTCTTCTTGAACACTGTCCGTGGTAACCACATCTACACCAACAGTGGTTAGCGTGAAACACATTCCCCATCCCCCTCCCGGCCTCCCCCTTGACGGGGGAGGAGCAAGGCGCATCGGTTGTCTCCCTCCCCTTCAAGGGGAGGGTTGGGGTGGGGATG
>JAUYFZ010000247.1 GCA_030689585.1 Rhodocyclaceae bacterium
ATGGCCGCGCCGCGCTTGCCCACGGTAGGAATGTAACTGTCGCGATACCAGACGGGATCATTGACCAATGTTGCTGCGGGGTTGCCGTCAATGGTGGCGAACCGAATATCGGGATACATCGAGGGCGAATGGTTGCCCCAGACGATCATGTGCTGGATGTCTGTCACCTTGCAACCGGCCCGAAGAGCCAACTGCGATACGGCACGGTTGTGATCCAGACGCATCATGGAAGTGAAATTCTCGCGGGGAAGACTGGGCGCGGAATTCATCGCAATCAATGCGTTGGTATTGGCCGGATTCCCTACCACCAAGACTTTGATGTTTCTGTCCGCCACTTCATTTAACGCATGGCCCTGGGTCATAAATATCTGGGCATTGGCTTCCAGCAAATCCCTGCGTTCCATGCCCTTGCTTCTGGGCCTTGCCCCCACCAACAGGGCCGCCTGCGCGTCTTTGAACGCAACTTTCGGATCGTCTGTCGTCACAATACCGGCCAACAACGGAAAGGCACAGTCATCGAGTTCCATGGCTACCCCCTTCAAGGCGGGCAGTGCCGGAGTAATTTCAAGCAATTGCAGAATCACGGGCTGATCTAGCCCCAGCATGTCTCCACTGGCAATGCGAAACAACAGGCTATAGGCAATTTGCCCAGCAGCACCAGTGACAGCCACTCGAACGGGAACTTTAGACATCGGAAACTCCTCAAGGAAAGATAGTAAGAATCGGACTTCCGCAATCTTAACGCAAGGTATCATCCGTGCATGACAAAACAGTTTGATGTTGCCATTATCGGCGGAGGACCTGGCGGCTATGTGGCGGCCATTCGTGCAGCTCAGTGCGGGCTGTCGGTCGTCTGCATTGAATCGGAAAAGTACGCCGATCCCAAAGGAGACGTGCGTTTGGGCGGAACTTGCCTCAATGTGGGCTGTATCCCCTCAAAAGCGTTGCTACGTTCTTCCGAACTCTACGATCAGACCGTGCACGGTCTTGCCGCCCACGGAATCACCGTTGAGAATTGTCAAGTTGATCTGCCCACGATGATGCGCCGCAAGGACAGTATCGTCACACGACTGTCGACCGGCCTTCGCGCCTTGTTCAAGAAAAACGGAATTACCTTGTTGCAGGGAAAAGGTCGCCTTCTGGAACGTATTAATTGTTGCGAAAGTTCTCGCCACATGTTTCACCCCATCCCCTCCCCAACCCTCCCCTTGAAGGGGAGGGAGAGTTGCTCCTCCTCCTTCAAGGGGAGAGAGAGTTGCTCCTCCCCCTTCAAGGGGGAGGCTGGGAGGGGGATGGGTGCAAGAACTTTCGCAACTATTAATAACGCGGATCGTTGGCTCGTCCAAGCAGGCGACGAATCCATCGCAGCCATTCATGTCATCGTCGCCACCGGCTCCCGCCCTCGCGTCATGCCGGGGTTCGAGGTCGATAACGAATTCATTTTTGACAGCACCGGAGCCTTGTCTTGGGAATCCGTCCCCAAACACCTGTGCATCATCGGTGCAGGCACCATCGGACTGGAACTGGGTTCTGTCTGGAAACGACTCGGTGCCAAAGTAACTCTCCTAGAAACTCTGCCTGATTTTCTACCGGCTGCCGACCCTGCCATCGCCAAAGAAGCCTGGCGACTCTTTACGCGCCATCAAGGACTCGATATCAAATTAGGGGTTCAGATGGATTCCTTCGCTTCATTGAAGGAGGGGGAATATGACCGGATCATCGTCTCGATCGGACGTGTCCCCAACACTGAAGGACTGAATCTCCAGTGTGATGCCGCCGGACGCATCGATGTCGATCAACACTGCCAAACGAATCTGCCCAATGTCTGGGCAATCGGCGACGCGGTGCGCGGCCCGATGCTGGCCCATAAAGCCATGGCCGAAGGCGTCATGGTCGCTGAACGCATCATGGGTCAAAACAGTCAGGTAGATTACGACGCGATTCCATTTATTCTCTACACGCATCCGGAAATTGCATGGATCGGCAAAACGCAAACACAACTTGAAAATGAAGGGGCCGAATTTCAAATCGGCCAAGCCCCCTTCATGGCCAATGGTCGCGCCCAGGGACAGGGCGAGACGGCAGGGTTTGTTAAATTATTATCCGAACCCCAGACCGGTAAAATTTTGGGAGCCCATATCATGGGCAGTCACGCCTCTGAACTGATCTCGACAGTTTCGATGAACAAAGAGATAGCCGCTTTAATCCACCATTGCCACGCGCACCCTACCCTGTCAGAAACACTGCATGAAGCAGCGTTAGCCACAGAAGGCCGTGCACTGCATCTATAGGTTTCCCCATGAATACACATTCAGACATACATAAACTCCAGCTAGGTCAACCCGCACCGGTTTTCACTTTGCCCGATGCAGACATGGAGATGTTCGACTTCTCCTCCCTGCTGGGGAAAAAACATGCCGTCCTTTTCTTTTATCCGAAAGATGACACGCCCTACTGCACGCAGGAAGCCATCGACTTCTCGGATCACGAAGACGAATTCGAGCGTTTGGGATGCAAAATCTTCGGTATCTCCCGCGATGATTGCTTAAACCACGCCGATTTCCGAGACAAACACGGGTTATCTGTCCGCCTTCTGTCCGATGTCGAAGGCGAGATTTGTCGTCAATACGGCGTGAACCATTTCCGAGAAAAAGACGGCCACCGCAAACTCACCGTCATTCGTTCCACCTTCATCATCGACAAGAAAGGCATCATTCAACACGCCATCTACGATGTCAGCCCCAAAGGACACGCCGCACAGGTTTTTCAGCTTGTTAAGGAGTTTGTAGGGAAGAAGAAGGGGCATTAGATTTTTACAGATCAAGCCCAATCTTCTTCAATTTATAAACCATCTCCAACGCCTCCCGTGGAGACAGTTCATCCGGGTTGATCTCAGCAATCGCCCGTACCAGCGGATGGGGTACGGCCTCGATGATTTCCGGCAGCGATGCGAATAAATCGCCTTGGGGACTTTGAGTCACGGCCTGATTTTCAAGTCTTGTCAGCGTTCGCTTGGCATCGCGCACCACTCCTGGGGGCATACCGGCCAAGGCGGCCACCTGTATGCCGTAACTTTGTGAAGCGGGGCCGTCTTCTACCGTGTGTAGAAAAACAATCTTGTTGCCATGTTCGACCGCATCCAAATGAACATTGGCGCAGGCAGGATAATCTTGAGCCAGCCGCGTCAGTTCAAAATAATGCGTCGCAAACAGGGTGTAAGAACGGCTCTTTTCGATGAGATGGCGTGCAATAGCAAAAGCCAATGCCAACCCGTCAAAGGTGGACGTTCCTCGCCCGATTTCATCCATCAACACAAGTGAGCGTTCCGTCGCACGATGAAGAATCGCAGCGGCTTCGGTCATCTCGACCATGAAGGTGGAACGCCCCGATGCCAGATCGTCAGAGGCGCCGATACGGGTATGAATGGCATCTAGTGGTCCTAAACGGCATTTTTTTGCAGGAACAAATGAACCGCAATGCGCCAGCAGGGCCATCAAGGCAATCTGACGCATGTACGTGGATTTCCCCCCCATGTTGGGGCCGGTGATGAGCAACAGTTTTCTGTTTTCCCCTAGACGCACATCATTGGCGATGAACGTATCAATCTGATTTTCCACCACGGGATGTCGACCTGATTCAATCTCTATGACTGCACTGTCCACAAACACAGGACGACACCAATCCTTGCAAAGGGCGATTCTGGCAAAGGCGGTGAGTCCATCGAGCGTCGCTAACGCACGGGCGATACGTTGCAGATCAGGAATCCATGGCAGCAGAGTATTTAACAACGCTTCATACAGTTGCTTTTCAAGAGCTAACGCACGGTCATTGGCCGATAACGCACGATCCTCGAAGGTTTTAAGTTCAGGGGTGATGTAACGCTCGGCATTTTTGAGCGTCTGCCGACGACGATAATCGAGGGGGATTTTGTCAATATGCGCATGAGTCACTTCGATATAAAAACCATGCACCTTGTTGAATTCCACTTTCAGGCTGGCAATGCCCGTGCGCTCGCGCTCTTTCGCTTCCATTTCCAGCAGAAACTGCCCGCAGTGGGATTGAATGGCCCGCAGTTCGTCGAGTTCCTGAGAATAACCAGAGGCCATGACACCGCCCTCACGCAAAACCGTTGCTGGTTCTGGGGCGATAGTTTGGGCCAGCAAGGCATGACATGCGGTGGCCGTGGGAATGGCCAAATCATGGCGAAGCTGAACCATCAAAGCCGATTCGCCAGAAGCCAGACATGCGGTCATATCCGGCAAGGCAGCCAACGATTCCCGCAGCGATGATAAATCGCGTGGACGGGCACTTTGCAAGGCGATACGTGCGGTGATGCGCTCCACATCGGCCATCGAACGCAATCGTTTTTGCACGGATTCATAGAGGGGCAATAATTCTGTGACGGCATCCAGACGCATCGTCGATTCAAGGCGGTTTGATAACGGATGATGCAGACAATGACGCAACCAGCGAGACCCCATGCCGGTTGCGCAAGTGTCCATCAGGGAAAGCAAGGTCGGCGCACTTTGACCGCGTAAAGTTTCCGAAATTTCCAAGTTACGACGGGTTGCGGCATCCATGCGCAGCCACGCATCGGAATGTTCCGGGATCAGTGCCGTGATATGGGCCAACGCACGCATTTGTGTCGAACGTGCATACCCTAGGAGCGCACCGGCGGCCGCGAGTCCATCAGGATGAGTGGCTTCGTCAATACCGAACCCGACCAGATCACGCGTGCCGAAATGCTCGCAAAGTTGCCTCACCGCAGCTTCCGAATCAAAATGCCAGTCGGGCAATCGCTTCGCGGCCACGGGAGAATCGCGTAACGATCCTTCCGGCCATAGCAACTCCGCCGGACGCAAACGTTCGAGTTGCGCGTCAAGATAGGCCAGCGGGGCTTCCAGAAAACGGAAATCTCCGCTGGCAAGGTTTAACCAGGCCAACCCCATTCGTTCGCGAGAAACAAACACGGCGGCCAACAAACAATCGCTTCGGTCATCCAGCAAGGCCGCATCGGTCAGCGTGCCTGGGGTGACAATGCGCGCCACGGCCCGTTCGACAAGGCCTTTCGAGGTAGCCGGATCGCCGATCTGTTCGCAAATCACCACGGATTCGCCCAGCTTCACCAATCGGGCCAGATACTGTTCCGCCGCATGGTAAGGCACGCCCGCCATGGGAATAGGTCGTCCGGCAGATTGCCCGCGAACAGTCAGCGTGATGTCAAGCAGCCGGGCCGCCCGTTCGGCATCTTCATAAAACAGCTCGTAAAAATCGCCCATCCGAAAAAACATCAGCGCGTTGGGTTGTGTCGCTTTGTGACGAAACCATTGCTGCATCACAGGGGTATGCAGCGACAGTTCGCCGGAGGAGATGGGGTTCATGGAAGACATGCCATACATGGTAAGATAAAAAAGTTCTCAACCTCTTGGAAAATCTCATGTCAACGAGTGAAATAACAACCCAAAATCAGCTAGAGCGTCGTATCGATCTAGTGATATCTCTTCTGGATATTGATAAAGCAGTAGAGCAACGCCTCGCAAAACGTGCAAAAACCACAAAGATGGCAGGTTTTCGCCCCGGCAAGGTCCCCATGAAGATCGTCATCCAGCAGTATGGTCATGAGGCTCGCTATGAAGCCATTGATCTTTCTGTTCGGCAAGCCTTTATGAACGCCATACGAGATCAAAAACTCCGCGTGGCGGGCCAGCCCACACTGGAGCCCAAGGAAGCGACTGATCCGGCACAAATGATTTTTACCGCCATCTTTGAGGTTTACCCAGATGTCGTATTGAGCGACGTTTCTGACTGTGAGGTTGAAAAACAAACGTTTCAAATCACGGATGCCGAAGTCGACAAAGTGATTGACACCCTGCGTCAGCAAAATACCACCTATAGTCCAGTCGACCGTCCGGCACAATTGAAAGATCGTGTCGTCATCGACTTCACCGGTCGGCAAAATGGCGAAGTCTTCGAAGGCGGTCAGGGCAACGATTACGGCGTATTGATCGGGGGAGGCCGCATGTTGCCGGCCTTTGAATCCGCCCTAGAAGGGATGACCGCCAAAGAAACAAAAACATTTGACCTGACCTTCCCGACAGATTATCCGGCCACGCATCTCGCCGGTGAAACCGTGCAGTTTGAAATAACCTGCCAGTCCGTCGAAGCCCCTCACTTGCCAGAACTGGATGCCGAGTTTGCAAAAACATTAGGGATTTCCGATGGCGATCTGATCAAAATGCGTCAGGATGTCAGAAACAATCTGGAACGCGAAGTCAAAAAACGCTTGGCGGCCCGATTCAAGAACAAAGTAATGGACGTTCTGATTGAACGCCACCCTCTAGACGTTCCCCGTGCGTTAGTGGAAGCAGAATCTTCTCAAATGGCCGAAAATTCCATGAGCAGACTCCGTGAGCAAGGCATGAAAACGGGATCATTAGACCCCGTCCTATTCGCAGACCAAGCCATTCGTCGCATCCGGTTGGGACTCATCATGGCAGAACTGGTGCAAAAACACGATCTGCATGTTCAGGCTGATCAGGTTCGCGCCATCATCGACGACTATGCCCAATCTTTTGAAGATACAGAGGAAGTGGTCAACTGGTATTACAGCCAGCCCAATCGCCTCTCAGAAGCCGAAGCACTCGCCCTAGAAAACAATGTGATCGACTGGGTGCAGACGAATGCTCGCGTCATTGAAACACTCGCCGATTTTGATGAGTTGATGGGGCATGCAACATGATGGAACCCCAAGCATTGGGATTGGTCCCCATGGTGATCGAGACCACCGGACGGGGAGAACGCGCCTACGACATCTACTCACGTCTGTTAAAAGAGCGCGTGGTGTTCCTAGTCGGCCCCGTTAATGATGTCACGGCCAACTTAGTCGTCGCCCAGCTTCTGTTTCTGGAATCCGAAAACCCTGACAAAGACATTTATCTTTATATCAACTCCCCGGGCGGTTCCGTGACGGCTGGCCTGGCTATTTATGACACCATGCAGTTCGTCAAACCCGATGTCAGCACGATGTGTGTCGGGCAGGCGGCCAGTATGGGTGCCTTCTTGTTGGCCGCAGGAGCAACCGGCAAACGCTTTTGTCTTCCCAATTCACGGTTGATGATTCATCAACCGATGGGGGGATTTCAAGGGCAAGCTTCCGATATCGAGATTCATGCCAAGGAAATCCTCTATCTCAAACAACGACTGAATGAGATGTTTTCCAAACACACCGGACAACCGATGGAACGCATCGAACGCGATACGGATCGGGACAATTTCCTGTCAGCGGCCGCCGCCGTCGACTACGGTCTGGTGGATAACGTATTGACGAACCGCGCAGATGCCAAAGAGCTGTTCAAAGGGACACCCTAACGATGTCGTTCAAAAAGAAACCCGAGTCTGTGCTGCACTGTTCCTTTTGTCTGAAAAGCCAGCACGAAGTCAAGAAATTGATCGCCGGCCCTTCGGTATTCATCTGCGATGAATGCATTGGGATGTGCAACGACATCATTCGGGATGAAACCGATCCGGATGCCGAAGACAAAAAAGCCACCCGCGAACTGCCGACCCCCGTTGAAATCCGCGCCCTGCTCGACCAATACGTCATCGGTCAGGAACAGGCCAAGAAAATGCTGTCTGTCGCGGTCTACAACCACTACAAGCGACTGAACCTGAAAGACAAGGAAACCACCGATGTTGAACTTTCCAAAAGCAACGTCCTTCTGATTGGACCGACAGGTTCCGGAAAAACCTTGTTGGCACAGACGATGGCGCGAATGCTGAATGTGCCTTTCGTCATGGCCGATGCCACGACACTGACCGAAGCAGGTTATGTCGGGGATGATGTCGAAAGCATCCTGCATAAACTTCTTGCAACGTGCAACTTCGATCCAGACAAAGCCAAAAGAGGCATCATTTATCTCGACGAAATCGACAAAATATCGCGACGAGCCGATAGCCCTTCGATTACCCGTGATGTTTCTGGTGAAGGCGTACAGCAGGGATTACTGAAACTTATCGAAGGCACGTCGGCTTCTGTACCCCCCAGTGGTGGCCGCAAACATCCGAACCAGGATTTCATTCAGCTCGATACCACCGAGATATTGTTCATCTGCGGAGGCTCATTCGGAGGGCTAGAACGAATCATCCGCGACCGTTCTGAAAAATCGGGCATTGGTTTTGGGGCCAATGTCAGAAGCCCTGAAGGTAAGAACATCACAGAAACCCTGAAAGATGTCGAACCGGAAGATTTGATCAAATACGGCCTGATTCCAGAACTGATTGGACGCTTGCCCGTCGTGGCCACGTTGCAGGAATTAGACGAGGCTGCGATGGTCACGATTCTGACGGAACCCAAAAACGCACTGGTCAAGCAATACAAAAAACTCTTCACGATGGAAGGGGTTGAACTGGACGTGCGTCCTCAAGCTCTTTCTGCCATTGCCAAAAAAGCCCTCAAGCGGAAAACGGGGGCACGGGGGCTACGCTCCATCCTCGAATCAGCCCTGCTCGATACCATGTACGACCTGCCGAGCATGAACAATGTGATCAAGGTGGTGCTTGATGAAAATGCGATAGAAACAAACCATCCCCCCTTATTTATTTACGCTGATCCCCCCAGAAAAGTCGTCGGAGCCGACTGAACCCCATTGAAACGCCACGTTCCGCCCCAAAATGGGCGGAACCCTTATTTCAACTGAGCAGAGGCATCATCCATGTCAGACGACACACTTCCAATCTCTACCCCCCCCACCTTCGATCTGCCGCTACTGCCGTTGCGGGATGTGGTGGTGTTCCCCCACATGGTCATCCCCCTCTTTGTGGGTCGCCCGAAATCCATCAAAGGACTGGAACTGGCGCTGGAAACAGGAAAAAGTGTACTGCTGGTTACCCAGAAATCGGCCACGGAAGAAAAACCTGAACTCGGCGGACTTTATTCGGTCGGATGTATCGCCAATGTTCTTCAGATGCTCAAGTTGCCGGATGGCACGGTCAAAATATTGGTGGAGGGAACCCAAAGAGCAAAAATCGAACAGGTGACAGAAAGCAAATCTGTTTTCCTGGCACGCATTACCCCCATCGCGCCTACCGAACGGGCCAACCATGAAATCGAGGCACTGCGCCGCGCTATCCTCGCCCAGTTTGACCAGTACATCAAGCTGAACAAAAAGATTCCTCCTGAGATACTGGCTTCCTTGTCTTCCATTCAGGAATCGGGTCGGCTCACCGATA
>JAUYFZ010000250.1 GCA_030689585.1 Rhodocyclaceae bacterium
GCTAACGGGCATGGCGAATCGCCACCCCGCATTATGAAACATGCCCCATTGACCCCCATCCCCTCCCCAACCCTCCCCTTGAAGGGGAGGGAGAGATGCTCCTCCCCCTTCAAGGGGGAGGTTGGGAGGGGGATGGGGAATGTGTTTCACGTTAATTTCCTTCTATGGCTTGAGCGAGCTGGGTTTTAGTGCCCCCCCGATTCGAACCAGGCCAGTTTGTCTCGTAACTTGACGACTTCACCCACGATGATGAGCGTGGGGGCCTTTAATCTTGCGGAGTGAGCCAGTTCCGGAAGGGTGGCGAGTGTTCCGGTGACGGTGCGTTGATGGGGGGTCGTGCCCTGCTGAACAATGGCGGCGGGCCAGTCGGAGGGGAGGCCGTGTTCGATCATCTTCTGACACAGTACCGGTAGACCGTGAAGTCCCATGTAGATGACGACCGTCTGGCGAGGACGCGCCAAGCCCGGCCAATCGAGGTTCATGCTGCCATCTTTGAGGTGTCCGGTGACGAAAACGCAGGCCTGGGCGTAATCTCGATGGGTCAACGGGATGCCGGCATAGGCGGCGACACCGGCGGCCGCCGTGATGCCAGGGATGACCTCAAAAGGAATGCCGTGTTCGAACAGAATTTCCACTTCTTCCCCGCCTCGTCCGAAGGTGTAGGGGTCGCCTCCCTTGAGGCGAACGACTCGTTTATTTTGTTGGGCGAGATGCACCAGCAAAAGGTTGAGTTCCTCTTGAGGGAGGGTATGGGCTCCCCGTTCCTTACCGGCATAAATACGGGCCGCCGAGGGAGGGGAAAGATCAAGAATGGCCTCGGAAACCAAGTGGTCGAAGACGATGACATCCGCTTCACGGATCAAGCGGGCGGCTCTTAAGGTCAGAAGTTCTGGATCGCCTGGGCCTGCGCCGATGAGGCAAACTTTGCCCGGTAAAAAATCAACCACAGCTTTTCCCGCAACCCCCGCAACCCCCACCACCACTGGAACTTCCGCAACTGGAGGGAATTTCGTTCGGGTTATTGAAAACAAATTGAAATTCCCCGGGAGCCAGTTCGACGAAGTCGAGTGTGGTTCCAGACAGTAGTTCTCTGCTGTGCGGGGAGATTAGTACGGTGACGTTTTCACTTTGAATAATGTGGTCGTCCTCCCGTGCTTCATCGAAGCCCATGCCGTAGACCAGTTGACCGTCTTCGACTTTGACAGCGACGCGAAGCATGACGGGGTTGTTGCCGCTCTCGTCGGCGGATTCTGCAGCTTGCAGAATTTGTGAGGCAGCGGTAGGCGTTACTGTAAACATGAGGAGACTCCTTTATGACGGGCGAATTGTAGAAACTGGGCGGGCCAATGATAGTTGGACGAGGTGCGTAGATGAATATAGGAAGCGAGTAAATTTTTGTGAAGAATGCCGTCATGTTGTCCGTCGATACCATAACCGCGTGAAACGGTGTAGGCGAAACGTGTATCGGGGGGGAGGTGATCGAGGCTGGAATAATGAAATTCGTGTGCCTTGATGTCCGTCGTTTCAGGGGAGCCCCAAGGATGTTCGGGGGAGGGGTTGAGGACTGCGTAGCCACGACCGACTGGTTTTTCGTGCATGACGACGTCTGCGTTAATGCTCCCCACCATTTGTCGGGTTTGTCCTTTCCAAGTAATCGAGCGGGAAAGGTACATCAGGCCGCCACATTCTGCATAAGTGGGTAGACCGGCTTCAATGGCTTCGTGAATGTGCGTGCGTAAAGAGGTATTGGCTTCCAGATCATCCAGAAAACACTCTGGAAATCCGCCTCCGATAAAGAGAGCATCGCAGGCAGGCAGGTGGGCATCGTGTAGCGTATTGAAAGGAATCAACTCGGCCCCCGCCGTTTTGAAGGCATCCAAATCATCGGCATAGTAAAAGCCGAAGGCGGCATCTTGGGCGATGGCGACCCGCATGAAAGGAGTAGAAACGGGCAAAGGAGGGGGGGCAGATAGAACACGGTTCGACTGCGTCGCATTCAACAACGCATCCAGATCAACCTGAGCGGCGATTCGGTCAGCAATGTCGGACACCTGTTGTTGCGCGGCCTGTGTTTCGTTGGCCGGAATCAGACCGAGATGACGTTCCGTCAAGGCTAGGGTTGCGTTTTCGTGAATGGCCCCTAACACCGGTACGTCGGTGTAGTGTTCGAGAACCGCGCGCAGTTTGGATTCATGGCGCGTTCCGCCTAACCGGTTGAGAATGACTCCCGCGATGCGAATGTCGCGGTCGAAGGCTTGATAACCCAAAACCAAAGGAGCAATGCCTCGTGTCATACCGCGAGCATCGAGTACAAGAATGACGGGAAGATCGAGCAGTTTGGCCAAGGCCGCGTTACTGTTGGTTCCGTCTAGGGCCAAGCCATCATAGAGGCCTTTGTTTCCTTCGACGATACACACGTCTGCATCACCACCATGACGTGAAAACTGAGCGATGATTTCCTCGTGGGAGGAAAGGTGAAAGTCAAGATTTCGACAGGGACGAGCCGCCGCTTGCGTGAGCCAGAGGGGATCAATATAGTCGGGGCCTTTTTTGAAAGGTTGCACGACCCGACCGCGTGCCTTCAGTGCGGCCACCAGACCGATACAAATAGTGGTCTTGCCGGAGGATTTATGCGCAGCAGAAACGAGGAAGCGATGCAGAATCAGTGCTCGATCAATGCTCATCCACAAGACTGGCCGGATCATCTTTTGGCATGAAGTGCAAAACACGCACGCCGATGGCCGTCATGGTGAAAGCGATACCGAGGCCACCCAACCCGAGCAGGATTTCCGGCAGGCTGGGGGTGTAATGCTCAACTTGACCATCAAAGAAACTGCTGGTGACTTCCATGCCCGGGAATATCTCCAGCGGGAAGGATTGCCCTCCAATGATGAAGACGTACAGTTGAATGAATCCGCCCAGAATGACTAGGAAAGAAGCCGTCAGGACAGAGGACTGACGATGACTGGTCTTGGGGCAATACAGCAAGGCCAAGGGAATTAAGCACCCCAACAGAATTTGACCGAACCAGAACATCGGAGCAAATTCTGAATCGCACAATAGGAATGTTTCAAAGGCTATCTGCTTGGAAAAATAAGCATTGGTCAGGTGATAAATGGCGACAAAGTAGAGGGTTGCGCCGATAAAAACCCCTAACAAATTCTTCATGCGTTTTTGTAGGGCGGGAGGCACGGTCAAGCCATTCCATCCGTACATCGTGGCTTGAACGATCAAAAACACCGCCAGACCCCAAGCAAAGGACATGATGATGAACATCGGGGCAAGAAGGGCAGACTGATACGCCTGACGAGCGACAATGAATCCGAAGATCGAGCCTGTACCCGTGGTGAGGAGGATGCGCCATATAAAGGTGGCGAATCCGACGGCATGGGAATAGGGGTTCATGCGTCGTTCCATCACCGTCCAGATGTAAGCGGCGGCTAGGCCAAACATACCGGGGTAAAGGATGACGTTCCAACCAAAGACAGAAGTCGGATTGAAGTGAGTCATGGCAACCGGAATGCGGTCGGCGCGTCCTAGATCGAGCATGATGACTGCCAGACCGCCAGAGAGCATGGCGATGCAGAGGAGAGCGGCCAACGGTGCACGCTTTTTATAAACGGTTTTACCGAATACAGAACCAATGGAGCCAATATTGAGCACGCCGGAAGCCGCGACGATCAGGAAAATGGCAAAGACGTGGGGCAATCCCCAGACGATCTGGTTGGTCATACCCGTCACGACGTGACCGCTGTGTTCCATGTAGAGGGCAGCGGCCATGCCGACGGCACTCATCAAGGCACCGAGTGCGGCAACGAGATAGAAACCGCGCTCTTCGGATTGAGCGGCTTGGCAATCGGGAGTGAGCGTTGTGGCGCACATAGGGTTAAATTCCTTGGTAACGAACGCCGGTACCGAGTTTTAGATCGGCACGTACTTGTGTGGTAGCGACTTCTGCAAGACGACGTGAAATGTCACTGTTTTTGTCGTTGAGATTACCGAAGAGCATGGCATTGCGATTGGCTTTGGCACAGGCTTCAACGCAGGCAGGCAACTGACCTTTGTCGATACGTTGCACACAGAAGGTGCAGGCTTCCACGCAACCCAAACCTCTGGGCACTTCAGGGTTTTGTTCGGTGAGAGGCTGATGCACGAAAGACCGTGCTTTATAGGGACACGCCATCATGCAGTAACGACAACCGATACAGATGTGACGATCCACCAAAACGATGCCATCGGCACGTTTCATCGAAGCACCCGTCGGGCAGACTTCCACGCAGGGCGGGTTTTCACAGTGCTGGCACATCATGGGCAATGAATGCGCACGACCTGTATTGGGGTCTTTGAGATCAATTTTTCGAATCCACTGAGCAACTTGGCGGGGATTAGCGACTTTTTCGTTGATGCCGTTTTCAGTGGCGCAGGCGGAGACACACGCAGTGCAGTCAGACGTGCAGAGGTTCGTGTCAATCAACAACCCCCAGCGCACCTTGCTGGAAACTGGACCATTGGCTGCATTGGCCGTCTGAATCAGGAGAATGCCCGGAGCGATGGTGACAGCCCCTAAACCAACCGCCGTGGCCGTCAAGAAATCACGACGATTGCTCATGGCTTACCTCCTGCTGCTTTAGCGTGAAATACATATCCCATCCCCTCCCCAACCCTCCCCTGGAAGGGGAGGGAGTTAGCCTCCTTCCCCTTGACGGGG
>JAUYFZ010000264.1 GCA_030689585.1 Rhodocyclaceae bacterium
AATCGGCGACCGAGAAGGTTTTGCCCACGACGGGCAGCGTTTCCAGATGATGTTGCAAGCCTTCCAGCCAGCGCATCGCTTCGGGGCGTTTCATGAAGTCCGGCTCTTTCGATTCAATGACGACGTATCCCAAAGAAGTGCCGCCCAATGCCGCATTCATGGCGGTATCGGCCACACGAATCTCGCTGGCTGGCTTGAACCAGGCGACCAGATTGTTATTGATATGAATTTTCGTCGTGCCAAAGATAGAAACAGCCACAAGCACAATCGCAATCGTTGCGGTCAATAGCGGTTTGGTCGCTCCAAAATGGCCGAGCCGCCCCAGAAACCGTGCGGTGCGATCTTGTCCTGCGTCTTCTGCCACACCGGCGAGTTTGTCTTCGCGCACGAAGGTGAGCACGGCGGGAATGAAGCTGAAGGAAAGCAGGCGCAATACGATGGTGCCAAAGGCGATGAGTCCTCCGAAAACCTGCACCGGGACGATGTTCATGAAGAGCAGCACGGCGAATCCTGCCGTGGTCGCCAGTGCGGTGAAGCGCACCGGTCGACTCACCGCCGCCATGGTTTCGCGAATCGCATCGAGTTTGTTGCCTCGTTCTCGATAGCGGAAATAGAATTCGTTGAAGATGTGAATGCTGTCGGTGGCAATGGCCATCAGGAACACCGGAGCCATGGAGCTCATGATGTGCACCGGAAAACCGACTCCGATCAACAGTCCGATACTCCAGATGATCGCCACCATCGAAACGCCCATCATGGCGGCGGATAGGGCGAGATTGCCGAACATGAACTGAATCGCGGCGAACATGATGCCGCCTGCAATCGGCGAGAAAATCGCCATCAGTTTGAACATTTCGGCCCCGAAGGTATCGCGTGCTACCGGGTCACCGGCGACGTAATAACGCTCTGGTCCCTGTTCCTTCGCCACTATGGTACGAATCTTGTCAGCGATTTCTGCCCCGTTGGCTCCCTTTTCAAGCGGTGCATAAATGGCGGTGGTCTTGCCATCTTTGGAAATCACACGGTCGATGAAGAGCGGATTGCCGAACAATGCTTTTTTGAGGTTGTCTACTTCCGCTTGAGTTTTGGGAGCCGCAGGCATCAACGGCCCCACCTTCAACGTGCCCTCTTCTGCGGTTACGTTAGTGATAGTGGTAAATCCATTGACATCGCGGCTCGCCACCCCCTCAATTTTCAGGATTTCATCGGTAATGCGGGCGATGCGTCCTAGGGTGTCCTGATTCAATACCCCTGCCTCATTTTCAACCCCCACGACGATGGTGTCTTCATAGAGGGCGAAAGTTTTATCGACTTGATCGTTCCAGACCCGCACCTCGGAATTATCCGGCAGCATGTGTTTCGGGTTCGTGTCCGTGCGGATTTTCGGAAACTGTGTCGCGAAGAGCAGCGTCAGAGCCAAAGCTGACCAGAGAATCAGCTTCGGGCGACGAATGGAGAATTCAACCAGCGAAAATTTGAACATTTTTAACTCCTTATTAACCCCACCCCCGCCCTAACCCTCCCCCTGAAGGGGAGGGAACATAGCTCCTCCCCCTGAAGGGGAGGGAACATAGCTCCTTCCCCTGAAGGGGAGGGAACATAGCTCCTCCCCCTTCAAGGGGGAGGCTGGGAGGGGGATGGGGATGGGGCATGGTTACTTAGAAACGGCGATACAACCAATATTTTTCATAGAGCAGCTTGCCCCAGTGCCACAAAAGGGTGGGACGGCGCAAATCCACATCGGGTAAGGGGTCGGCATAAAAATTCCCCTTGCCGATACCGGCACGACCAAAACCGGCCTCGATGAAACACATGCCCTTGCCGTGATAGTGACGCGACTTACCCTCTCCCGTCCAGGCATGGGCGATGTTGTGTGCCACCGTTTCTGCCTGACCGTGGGCGAAAACACCCGCTTTGGGCAGTGGTTTACCCATTTTCAGGGGAATGGTCGTGATGTCGCCTAGGGCAAAGACCCCTTCAAATTCCGTCTGCATCGTGTGGCGATCCACTGGAATCCAACCGGCTTCATTGGTTAATCCAGCTTCTCGCGCCACCATAGGTGCGCGGTGAGGCGAGACATAGAGCAGCAGGTCGTAGTCCGCCATCACCCCATTGGCAAAGGAGATGCGGCGGTTTGCAGTATCCACTTCCTTGACTTGATGGGCCGGGTGATAGGTGATGTGACGGGTTTCGATCATTTCACGCACGGCAGCACCGCCCGCCTGACCGATGACGGGCATCGGCTGGGGTTCAGCGGCAAAAAAATCCAGCGTGGTTCTAGCGCGCACGCCCCGTTTTTGCAGAAATGCTTCCACCAGCAAGGCGGCTTCATAAGGAGCTGCCGGACATTTGTAAATCGGCGCAGCGGTCAGGAAAACGATGCGTCCACCCTGGAAATTGGATAGAGCAGCGTAGGCGGCCTGCGCTCCGCTCATGGTGTAAAAATCCAATCCGGCTTCGCTCAAACCTGGCACGACTTCCGGGGCATATTCGGCCCCCAGCGCGATAACTAGCGCATCCGCCGTTACTGTCTGTCCATTGACGACTACTTCGCGGCGTTCTGGATCGATTCGGGTGATGTGGCCGTGGATCAATTCCACGCCACGCCCTGCCAACCGATGGAGTGGGCGAGTGAAGTCTTTCGGCTGCCGAAGCCCCACCATCAACCACAGCAACGAAGGTGGGAAATAATGCTGATCTTCGCGATCCACCGCGATCACGCGATCAGTTGAGGGGAGTAATTTGCGTAGTGTCTCGGCTGCGACCAGTCCCCCCAGACCGGCTCCCAGCACGATGACGGTGCGGCCCATCAGAAGGTCAACACCTTGTCGCTATCGACCACCCACTCGGCCAGCTTTTCCATCGTCGACTTGTTGGCTCCCTTAAAATAAGGTTTGTTTTTGTGGATTCCACAACGCGCCATGCAGGTTCCGC
>JAUYFZ010000267.1 GCA_030689585.1 Rhodocyclaceae bacterium
GGATGGGGTTCTACGCGGAATTCTTCCCCCCATCCCCCTCCCGGCCTCCCCCTTGAAGGGGGAGGAGAGCTGTGTTCCGACCGGACCTGAGTGGTTACCAATGAACATTGCAATTCTTGGGGCAGGCGCATGGGGGACCGCACTGGCTTTGGCCTTTGCGTCACGCCATCGTGTGACGCTCTGGGCTTTTGAACTAGGACACGCCGATGAAATGCGGGTGTCGCATGAAAACTCCCGTTTTTTACCCGGGGTTGCATTGCCCGAATCGATCACCTTTGAAGCAGATATTCCATCTGCCATCCAGGGGGCGAATCTCGCCATTATTGCCACACCGATGCTGGCGTTACGTTCGACATTGGCCTCGGTAGCGCATGAGGCCCCTGAATTGCCTGCGCTCTGGGTTTGCAAAGGTCTGGAAGCGGGCACAGGATTATTACCGCATCAGGTGGCTGCACAATCTTTCGGCACCGCCCCTTGTGGCGCGTTGACCGGCCCTAGTTTTGCCGATGAAGTGGCGCGAGGATTGCCCACCGCGATTACGCTCACCTCTAAAAATATGGAATTCGCTCGTCATATGGCCCGTGAACTCAATACCCCTGTGCTACGCCTATATGCGGGCGATGATGTCGTCGGGGCGGAAATCGGCGGAGCGGTGAAGAATGTATTGGCGATTGCCACGGGCATCTGCGACGGGCTGGGGTTGGGGTTGAATGCCCGTGCCGCCTTAATGACGCGGGGCCTGGCAGAAATCACTCGACTGGGCGTGGCATGGGGAGCGCGACGCGAAACCTTCATGGGGTTGGCCGGCTTAGGCGATTTGATTCTCACCTGCACGGGGGATCTTTCCCGTAATCGCCGTGTCGGATTAGCCTTGGCGGCAGGAAAATTGTTGCCGGATATTCAACGCGAACTAGGCCATGTAGCCGAAGGCGTGCCGACCTCACGGGAAGTCGCCCGACAAGCGGCGCGTTGGGGTGTTTCCATGCCGATCACCGAGGCCGTTTGTGCTGTGTTGGACGGTATTTTGACCCCGCAGGCGGCCGTCACGCAGTTAATGAACAGAGAACCTGGCACGGAATAGGAGAAACACGCATGGCGCGCCCCGAAAAAATACGATTAGGCGATTTGCTTGTTCAGCAGAACATCGTGACAGCCAGTCAACTGGCACTCGCATTGGAAGCACAGAAGAAGAGCGGAGCCAAACTGGGCCAGGTGCTCATTGAAACAGGTTATGCCACGGAAGAGGGTATCGCCAGAGCATTGGCTAAACAACTCGGTGCGCCTTTTATCGATCTTCGCCAATATAACGCCCGTCCCGAAGTGGTTCGTCTGTTGCCAGAAACGCAGGCGCGCCGGTTTCGTGCGCTGATGCTGGATGAGAAGGATGGAACCCTGTTAGTCGGCATGGCGGACCCGACCGATTTAACTGCTTTTGATGAAATCTGCCGTCTCGTGCGCCGTCCGGTAGATTTGGCGGTGGTCATGCGCACCCATCTTTTGGCGGCGGTGGATCGTGTTTATCATCGGACAGAGGAAATTACCGGACTAGCCAAAGAGCTGACCGCTGACATGACGGATGCCACGGCGGGACTCGACGAAATGTTCGGTTCCGGCATCGGCGGAGAAGATGCGCCCGTCGTTAAATTACTACAGACAGTTTTTGATGAGGCACTGCGTGCGCACGCTTCCGACATTCATATCGAACCGCAAGAAAAAAGTCTCATCATCCGCTTCCGTATTGACGGCGTATTGCACATCAAAACAGAAGCCGATTCCAAGGTAGCTTCCGCCTTGGTGCTGCGGCTCAAATTAACGGCGGGATTGGATATTTCCGAAAAACGCTTGCCGCAAGACGGACGGTTCAACATTAAAGTACGCGGCGCACCGCTGGACGTGCGGATCTCGACCATGCCCACGCAATACGGCGAATCCGTGGTCATGCGTTTATTGGCTCAAAACACAGAGCTACTGGGGCTAGACAAAGTTAACATGCCGCCTTACGTTCTCGAACGGCTGCGTAACGCCATTCATCGGCCTTCCGGCATGGTGTTGGTGACCGGGCCGACGGGTTCGGGTAAAACGACCACGTTATATGCCGCACTCTCGGAACTCAACACAACGGAAAAAAAGATCATCACGGTCGAAGACCCGGTGGAATACCGATTGGCCGGTATCAACCAGGTGCAGGTGCACGAGAAGATTGACCTCACTTTCGAGCGCGTGTTGCGTTCCGTCTTGCGCCAGGACCCCGACATCGTGTTGGTAGGCGAAATGCGCGACCACACCACGGCGGAAATCGGTATGCGGGCTTCCATGACCGGTCACATGGTGCTGTCCACCTTGCACACCAACGATGCCATTTCAACCCCCGTGCGACTCATTGATATGGGCGTGCCGCGTTACATGGTGGCCTTATCCCTCCAACTTGTGCTGGCCCAGCGACTGGTGCGGGTTATCTGTGAAGATTGCGCCGAACCTTACAGTCCGTTACCCAATGAAGAAGCTTGGGCACGCACAGAGATCGGTGATCGTATTGAGACGGCTAAATTCAAACGCGGACGGGGATGCTCTTCCTGCGGAGGTAGCGGATACAAGGGTCGTCAGGGGGTGTATGAACTACTCGAAATGAATTCCGCCCTAGTTGAAGCCGCCAACCATCACGACACAAATGCCTTTATCGCGGAAGCCAAAATCGCCATGGCAGGCAAGACGTTGCGGAGCGATGCGCTGCGGCTGGCTTTAATGGGACGCACCTCGGTGCAAGAAGCCATGCGCATTGACAATCAGCAGGACTAACGCGCATGGTCGCCAAGCCCACCCTCATTCCATGAAATACGTTAAATGCAATTAAACGCCCGCCCCCCTTCGCCCCCCTCTCGGGGGGGGTCTAATCGGCTCGCTGCGCTCGATTATGACGGGGCACTCCGAACTGGTTATTTCACGCTAAATGTCTACCTTCAATTATCGCGGACGTGATCGAGCGGGGAAGCTCGTTAAAGGCACTATTGAGGGAGATTCTGCCTCCGCTGCCGCCAGTAATCTAATGGCGACGGGGGTCACTCCTTTGGAAATCCGGCCGGCCTCTTCAGCCAAGCCCGTGGCAAAGGGTTCAACGGAAACGTCCGGCGGAAAAGGTAAAGACTTGGAATTGTTCGCCCCCAAGGTACAGCATGCGGACATCCTGATTTTCACCCGGCAGATACATACCCTCCTCAAGGCGGGGGTTCCCATCATGCGGGCATTGACCGGTTTGCAGGAATCCAACACCAATCCGGCCATGAAGGCTCTGCTTAAAGACGTCAAGGAAAGTCTCGATGCGGGGCGCGATTTATCGCTCTCCTTTGCACGTCATCCCAAAGAGTTTTCGACGTTTTATCTGTCCATGATCCGCGTAGGCGAAATGACAGGTCGTCTGGAAGAAATCTTTATTCGCTTGTTTCATCACATGGAATTTGAAAAGTACATGCGTGAGCAGGTGCAGTCCGCCTTGCGATACCCCTCCTTCGTCATGATGGCGATGGGGGTGGCGATGGTCGTAATCAACATCTGGGTGATTCCCGCTTTTGCGGGGGTCTTCAAAGGCTTTGGGGCTGAATTGCCGTTGATGACGCGCATCCTGATTGGCTTTTCTGGCTTTATGGTGACTTGGTGGCCCGCCCTTATCCTGGGGGGAGGGGCCTTGTTTATTGGAATGCGCTCATACGTGAACACCCCTGCAGGCAGATTGTGGTGGGATTACACCAAAATGAGCGTACCCATTGCAGGAAAAATTGTGCGCAAAGCCACGCTGGCCCGTTTCGCCCGTAGTTTTTCGTTAGCCTCCCGTTCGGGAGTGCCCGCCGTGCAGGCCATGACCACAGTGGCTTTAACGGTCGATAACGAATACATGGCGCAAAAAATCAGCAGTATTCGCCATTCGGTGGAGCGGGGAGAATCCATTCTCAAGTCCTCCATGGCCACCGGCATCTTCACTCCCGTCGTACTCCAAATGATTGCCGTGGGTGAAGAATCCGGTTCGTTAGATGAAATGATGGAAGAAATCGCCGAGATGTATCAAAGTGAAGTCGAATACGAACTCAAAACCCTATCCCAACAAATCGAACCCATCATGATCATCATGCTAGGCGGCATGGTGCTTGTCTTGGCATTAGGCATCTTCTTGCCGCTGTGGGATATGGGCAAGGTGGCCAAATAAGGCCGTGCGCACAATGACCCTTCGCTCCTCTAGAGGGATTTCGCGACTAGAGTGGATGGCGGTCACCGTCATTGTCGCCACGCTTATGGCCTTTCTCCTGCCGAGCCTGATTGACACGCAACGTGAAGTGCGCAGGACCAAGATCAAACAGATGGCGGCGAATATGCGAACAGCGATCAATCTGACGCACATCCGCTGCAATATCGATTTGGCAACGATCACCAGCGAAACAGCGGCGACGTGTCGAAACACGCGGTTCCCTCAAGTCAATATGGATGGCACATTGATCACCATGTTCCACCGTTACCCCACCGCCGATATGCTAGGGATTGCGACCGCCGCTGGATTAGCAAACGACGACGGTTTGAAATTTCATGCGGAGAAAAACACGCTGACCGTAGACGTTATCGGTGGCACGGAACCGGATTGCCGCCTCACCTACCGAGCGACCACGACCGAAGCCACGCCGGAGATTACGTCGATGTTTTCGGGGTGTTGACGGCAAGTTTTGCTACACTCTCGCACGAACCTAACGTATGCACACAAGTCGGAGCCTCTTACTCCTCCCCCTTCAAGGGGGAGGTTGGGAGGGGGATGGGGGAATGAAGACTCCATATAATTCAATCAGTTATAAATACAATGCCACAGATACCCCATCCCCACCCTAACCCTCCCCTTGAAGGGGAGGGAACTTGGTGCGTCTATTTTCACATGTGTAATCAACAAGTTAAAAGATGTGTGCATACGGTAGCCATGAAGCGACGGGGGATATTCATCACGCTGTCGATCGTCTTGCTCATCATCGGTGGCGTGCTTGCCACTTTGTATTTACTCCCCCATAACACGCGCCCCGCTTGGAAGTTTGCAAAAGTTGACCGGGGGGCCCTCACGGCTCATATATCAGCGACGGGAACCCTCAACCCGGTCGTTTCCGTGCAGGTCGGCTCACAGGTTTCCGGACAAATCAAGGAAGTGCTGGTCGACTTCAACAGCGAAGTCACAGCCGGTCAGTTGATGGCCCGACTCGACCCTGAAAACTTTCAACATCGGATGCATCAGGCCAAAGCCGATCTGGAGGCCGCACAAGCGTCGGTCGCCGTCAATCAGGCCAACTTGAACGAAGCGCACCGTGATTTTGAACGCAAAAATCATCTGGTCGAAAAACGATTCCTCTCCCCCGCCGAACGGGACAAGGCACAAAGCACACGAGAAGCCTCAGAAGCGCAATTAAAAAGTAGTCAGGCGCAATCTCGCCAACGCGAAGCGCAACTGGCCCAAGTCCGTGTGGAACTGAATCGCACGGCCATTCGCGCACCGATCACCGGTATCGTCATCAAACGCAGCATCGAGCCAGGGCAAACCGTAGCCGCCAGCCTGCAATCACCGGAATTGTTTGTCATTGCAAAAAATCTTGCCGACATGCAGGTGGAAACCGCCATTGATGAAGCCGATGTCGGGCGCGTCCGGCTCGATCAAAAAGCCACTTTTACCGTCGATGCTTTCCCGGGACGCTCCTTTGAAGGAACCGTCCGTCAGATCAGAAAAGCGGCCCAAGTGGTCTCCAATGTCGTGACCTATACCGTCGTTATTTCCGCCGCCAATCCAGAACTGATCCTCATGCCGGGGATGACCGCCAACGTGCGCATCGTCACCGCTCAAAAGGATCAAGTGCTCAAAGTGCCTAACGCCGCGCTACGCTTCAAACTCCCTACGGATAAAAAAGCTCAATCAGAACTCAAGGAACGCGGAAATAGCCGGGTATTTATTCTCGATACGGAGGGTAATCCCAAAGCCGTATCGCTCAAAACAGGACTCACCGACGGGGCAATGACGGAAATTCTCGACGGGAACATCACGGAAGGAACAGAGGTTCTTCTCGGCACGATGACCCCAGTGACTTCCAAAAAACCCACCAACGCCCCTCACGGGTCACGGTTTTGATGCTGATTCAAACGGTTAATCTTACCAAGGCATACTCGCTAGGTCATCAAGTTGTTCATGCCCTGCAAGGCGTTTCCCTGAATATTGCCGCCGGTGAATTCGTGGCCGTCATGGGGCCTTCCGGCTCTGGTAAATCCACCTTCATGAACCTGCTGGGATGCCTTGATCGTCCGACTGCTGGAGACTATCGGCTCGGGCATGAGGAAGTTTCACAATTATCCAGCGATGAACTGGCCGCCGTGCGTAACCGCAAAATCGGTTTTGTTTTCCAGCATTTCAACCTCCTCGCCCGCACCTCGGCCTTGGATAATGTGGCATTGCCCCTACTCTACAGCCCCCTTCCACCCCAAGAACATGCGGAACGGGCCAGGCGATGTTTAGCGCAGGTCGGGCTGGCTGATCGGTTCAATCATCATCCGACTCAATTATCGGGCGGCCAGCAACAACGTGTCGCCATTGCACGCGCATTGGTCAACGACCCGATACTGGTCTTAGCCGACGAACCCACCGGTGCGCTGGATTCTCAAACCAGCGTCGACATCATGAACCTTCTGCAATCACTCAACCGGAAAGGCATGACCATCGTACTCGTCACCCACGAACACGATGTCGCTGCATTTGCGTCCCGCATCGTCACGTTCCGCGATGGTCGCGTGATTGAAGACTCGCTGAATACACCTAACGATCATGGCAACATGCCGCCCCAAATAATGAAACCGTTCGTCCTGAGTATGATATTCGTCCGCAGGCCGAAAGGCGTTGGCAAGAAACAGGGATCTCAATACTTGCCGTTTGGCAGCTGTTTGGAGGCAATTTTGTGATTGCTTCTGTTTTTCAACTCATGGATATATATAGCCATAAAAAGCTGTTTCTTGAGAGCTTGTCGAAGGACATTTCGAGCGTCGTTCATGGTTCGACAAGCTCACCACGAACGGAGTTATTTCACGTTAACGGTCATGGCTTGTGCCACCCCGTATCATGAAACTTGCCCCATTGACCCCCATCCCCTCCCCAACCCTCCCCTTGAAGGGGAGGGAGAGATTCTCCTCCCCCTTGAAGGGGAGGGAGAGATTCTCCTCCCCCTTGAAGGGGAGGGAGAGATTCTCCTCCCCCTTCAAGGGGGAGGCTGGGAGGGGGATGGGGAATGTGTTTCACGCTAAACAAATTCGACCTTCATGAGATTAACCGCCATTCTGCGCATTGCCCTCCATGCCTTGCGCATCAACAAGATGCGCTCCGCACTCACCATGCTCGGAATCGTCATCGGTGTCGCTGCGGTCATCATCATGATCGCCATCGGCAACGGCGCAAGTGCCAAGGTGGAAGATCAAGTGCGCAGTCTCGGCTCCAACATCATTCTGATCCTTTCCGGCTCTGCTCTTTCCGGAGGAGCCAAGGGAGGTTCTGGATCACAACCGACCATTTTTGAAGAGGATGCCACCGCACTATCCAAAGAAGCCAGTCTCATCCAGGCGGCAGCCCCCACTTTGCGAGGGTCTGGACAAGTCATCTTCGGCAATGCCAACTGGTCGACCACTTTCTACGGAACCACACCAGATTACCTAGAAGTGCGCGAATGGAACGTCATCGAAGGACGCGCCTTTGAAGCCTTCGAGGTTCAAGGGGCGGCCAAGGTGGCTCTCATCGGCCAGACGGTCGCCAAAAATCTTTTTGGCGATACCAGTCCGCTGGATCAGATCATCCGCATTCGCAAAACCCCCCTGACGGTGATCGGCGTGCTCGACCGCAAAGGGCAAAGCATGATGGGTCAAGATCAGGATGACATCGTTCTGATGCCGATCTCCACCGCCAGAAATCGCGTACTGGGCGCGACACAAGCCCGCTCGAAAAGTGTTGGCTCCATCATGGTCAAAGTACGTCCGAATGAAGATATGGCTGCCGCCGAAGCCGAACTGCGCACCTTGTTACGCCAACGTCATCGCCTGCAACCGGAACAAGACGACGATTTCTTCGTAAGAAACCTCTCGGAAATACTCGAAGCCCAAGAAGCCGCCTCGAAAGTCATGGCCATGTTATTAGCGGCGGTCGCCTCAGTATCGCTCCTAGTCGGTGGCATCGGAATCATGAATATCATGCTGGTCTCTGTCACTGAACGCACGCGTGAAATCGGATTACGCATGGCCGTCGGTGCAAAACGCCAGGACATCCTCGCGCAGTTTCTCATCGAAGCCGTCACACTTTCTCTCATTGGAGGACTCATCGGCATCCTGCTCGGCATAGGCGGGGCTTTTCTGGTCGGCGCACTGGCCGAATGGCCTACGCGCCTCTCGTCAATGGCCATCGTACTAGCCATCGGATTCTCAGCCACCGTCGGTGTGTTCTTCGGGTTTTATCCCGCGAAAAAAGCCTCACAATTACTACCGATTGAAGCCCTGCGTTACGAGTAGCGACTATTAAAACACACCCATAAAATCATAGTCGCAATACGATTTTAGGGGTATGATTGCGACATCATCGGTAACGAGGAAGTGACCAAGATGTACTACCGTCATCAATGTCAAATTTTGACTGATTGGCATCAGAGTAAAAATCGTAAGCCGCTGATTATTCGCGGGGCACGACAGGTCGGCAAATCCACGCTGGTGGAATTGTTTGCTCAACAACAGCATCTATCCCTGCTCAATGTCAATCTGGAGCGTCATCCCGCCTTATCGAATATTTTCGCCAGCAACGACCCTGCGTTAATTTTGCAACAAATCGAAGTGTTACCGCGCATGGGAAGAGTCGGTCACGAGTCACTGTTATTTCTGGATGAAATTCAGTCGGTACCGGAAGCCATTCCTGCCTTGCGTTATTTTTACGAGGAACGCCCTGATCTGCCTGTCATTAGCGCAGGTTCTCTATTGGAGTTTGCCTTGTCAGACCACTCCTTTTCCATGCCAGTCGGCAGAATCCAATACTTACACATGGGGCCGATGACCTTTAGCGAATTTCTGGCGGCCATGGGAGAAGATGCCTTACACGCGTTGATTACTCACTATCAATGGGGCAACACAATTGGTGAGATAGCACATCAACGTTTATTACAGTTATTACGTTCCTACTTCTTCGTAGGGGGAATGCCCGAAGCCGTCGCCGTTTTTGCGAACAGCCAAAGTTATCGCGAGGTGAGTGATGTTCATCATTCCATTCTTGAAACGTACCGTGAAGATTTTCCAAAGTATGCTGGCTCTCGCAATTTAAGCCGGATGTTGGATGTATTTAACTTTGTCGCTCGACATGTAGGATCAAAGGTCAAATACAGCAATATTTCCAGACAGGATCAAGGAGCCACCATTAAAAAAGACCTTGAGCTGTTAATCATGGCGCGGGTTATTAGCAAAGTGGTGCATAGCCACTGTTCAGGCCTGCCTCTACAAGCCGATATTGAAGAGAAAATTCAAAAACTCTTATTTTTGGACGTGGGTTTGATGAATGCTTTATGCGGTTTAAACTGGCGCACGTTTTCTCAACAAGATGATATGAAACTTGTTAACGAAGGAGCCGTAGCTGAGCAATTCATCGGGCAGCATTTGCAATCGCTACTAGCCCAAACACCCAACCGTGAATTGACTTACTGGTTACGTGAAGGCCGTTCATCCAATGCGGAACTAGATTTCGTCATTGGCTTAAATGGCCACATCATCCCCATCGAAGTCAAGGCAGGGGCAACGGGAAGTCTGAAATCCCTGCATCAATTCATGGGCAGCAAATCCACCTCACCCTTAGCCGTCAGATTTGATGCATCGCCTCCCTCGATCAGTCGAGTAGACGCGGTTATTAACACGGATAAACAACAGAAGACTGTCAATTATCAATTACTGTCTTTGCCGTTATATCTAGTAGAACGATTAGCCGAGGTAGTGGAACATGTTTAATAAATTGTTGGTTAATTTATGGCGGCGACGAAA